>CAYSUA010000174.1:622-10523 GCA_964433795.1 uncultured Desulfobacteraceae bacterium
GGCGACAAGGGGCTGCTGCTCCACCTTTTCGTTACGATAGGAAAGTGTGCGCATCAATTGCAGGGCGATTTTTTTCATTGACAGCGGTTTTTCGATGTAATCCCACGCACCGCTTCGTATGGCCAGTTCCGCCCCATCCGGATCACCCTCACCGGTGATAATGATGATTTCAGGTTCATATTCCATGGTTTTTATTTGAGGCAGAGTTTCGAGCCCGTTACCATCCGGAAGGCGGACGTCGAGAAACACGACATCAAAGGTGTCCGCACGGAGTTTCTCCAATCCTTCCGCGATCGACAAAGCAAAAATACCGGAATGCTCCATATATTGTACCTGGCGGCATATGGTTTCGCACAGCATCTGATCATCATCTATTATAAGTATGTTTGCCATGTCTGCTCCAGTCCTTTCTCCCCGCATCAATCCCCTAACACCCGCCTGATTTTCTCTGAAAGATCGGATAAGACCATCGGTTTCATGATAAATTCACGGATTCCGATCTCTTTAGCTTGTTCGTCGGTTATGGATTCGCTAAACCCTGTGCAAAGGATGATGGGAATATCCGGGCGGATGTTCATCATCTCAATCGCTAACTTGTCTCCGGTCATGTTCGGCATTGTCATATCCGTAATAATAATATCGAAACCGTATGGATCATTGCGGAAAATTTTAAGTGCCTCAGTACTGCTGTTTTCAGTAAAAACGGTATATCCCAGTCTTTGAAGCATCCGCTTGCCCATGCCGGTAAGCTGTTCTTCATCATCCACCAGCAATATCTTTTCGTTGCCACGGGTCAGCGACGCCTTTTCTCCCCCCTTGATTAAAGGCTTCCCGGATAAAACCGGAAGCCTGACGATGAAACCGCTCCCTTTGTTCAATGCGCTATTCACCGTTATGGTTCCCTTTAAGCTATTCACAATACCGTGAATAACTGCAAGCCCCAGTCCGGTGCCTTCCCCCTTTTGTTTGGTGGTAAAATACGGTTCAAATATGCGTTCCATGACCTCAGGCGACATGCCGGGCCCGGTATCTTGAATGGTTAATTCTAAATAAGATCCCGGCTTTAAATCCGGATAATTAGATATGGAGTCCGGATTCAGTTCAAACTCGGTCGTTTTAATACTCAATACACCTCCATTTTTCCTCATGGCATGGGCAGCATTGGTACACAGATTCATTAGAATTTGATGTACACTGGCCGGTTCGCTCACTATCATGTCTTTTTCAGCTTTAAGATCCAACCGGATGTCGATGGTTGAAGGTAATGATGCTCTCAAAAGCTTGGATACTTCCTTAATAATCGGTGTAACACTGATTCGATCGAATTCCTGTTCGCTCTGTCGGCTGAAAGCCAGAATCTGCTTAACCAGACTGCTTGCACGCTCTGCAGCCATAATCACCTGTTCGATGCTGTATAGCGCCGGATGCTCTTTCGGCAATTCATGGGTTGCGGCTATTTCTGCATTGCCGATGATTGCCGATAAGATATTGTTAAAATCGTGGGCTATACCGCCGGCCAGCGTGCCGATGGCTTCCATCCGTTGGGCTTGCCGGATTTGAGCTTCAAGACGTTTGTTCTCGGTTATGTCTATAATGAATCCTCTTAAACCTTCGGGTTTTCCTTTGCGGATTATAGCAGCTGATTGTAACAGGGCAGGAAACGTAGTTCCATCTTTCTTTAATGCGGTATACTCTTGGAGACCAGGATTTTCTCCTCCCAATATCATAGAAATATTTTCCATAGCTCTGCGTCTGTCGTCAGGAATGATCATATTAAGACAATTTAGCCCCAAATCTAAATCCTGTTGCGTGTATCCAAATTGCTCGAATGCTTTACGATTCACAAATGTGAGGTTTCCCGTTGCATCCATTTCATAAACAGTTTCTGGTAATAATTCAGCTAATTCTCTGAATCGTTCCTGACTCTCCAGTAGCAGTTCCTCAGCTTTCTTGCGATCGGTAATATCGCGTGCTATGCAAGTTACCATTCTTTTATCACCAGAGGTTTCTATCATTGGTGACATTCGGGCTTCAAACCATCTCACCCCTGTTGGAAAATCAAGTTTATATTCGTATATTTGGGTTTTTCCGGTTGCTATAGTCTTCTGAATTATCTCCAAGGAGCGCTCTGCGACATCACTTGGGAGTATCTCATGTATATAACTGTTCTTCACATCCGATAAATCCTTATATAGAAGCTGTTCCTCAGCAGTAAGGACTTCTAAATATTTACCATCCTCATCTAAAAGAAACGCAAGATCAGGAAGGGCGCTGGTAAAAGAACGTAACCGCTCCTCGCTCTTTCTAATCGTTCGAGTGGCAGCGGCCACCCGTTTCTGGAGCTGGGTGTTCCATATTAAGAGAAATGCAATACCAGTAAAAAGAACGGCAACTCCCCCGATCAGCCACCTCCAAGGTATTGGTGATGTTAGACTGACACCCGCCCACTTGTCTCGGATACTCTGCTGTTCCGCAGGGGTAACGGCCCTATGTCCTCGCTCTATCAAGGCAAGGAGTTCGGTGTCTCCTTTGCGTACGGCCGTGCGCATATCGCTGCTGATAATTGGTTCTTCGGTTCGTCGGAAAGTAATACGATGACCCATTTTTGCGAACAGAAAAGGAATCATTGGGTCTTCACCTATAAATACGCGCAAGCGTCCCTGGATTGCGGCCTGTACGATCTCCTCGTAGTTGACATACGTGATCGGGCGTAGCTTTGGAGCTTCATTCCGCAGGAGATCTTCGACATGGCTACCACCGATTACCCCTACAGGAAAGCCTTCTAGCTCAGCCAGTCCCCGCACACCACCAATACTTTCGTGGAAATATATATAGGAAGGTAGTTCAGCGTAGGAATCGCTTAAGTCCAAGAACTTGGCTCGTTCGGGTGTAAAGGTGACACCGTCAACCGCGTCTACTTCTCCCGCGAGTAGAGCTGGAATAGTTTTATCCCAGTCCATGAGACGCAGTTCCACTTCAACGCCGGTCTTCTCCGACCATAGCCGCCATAGGTCCACATACATACCATCAGGTTTACCATCAGAGTTCAGGAAAATCAGTGGTTCGAAGCGATCGCCTCCGGCTATGACGATCCGTTTCGGTTCCCTTGCTTCCGCGGAGTTGTGAGTGAGGAAACCGACCATCACTAATACCACTATTATGCCTGTAAATAACAAACCCTTTATGTAATGAAAAATCAGCATAGGATTTCACCACTGTCAATCAATGATTCTAATCATACTGAATATACGGGTATTCGTTCAATATATCAAATTGTAATCAACGGTTTTCGGTGGGGTGCATGTCAGCTTTACGATAGCGGTACGTGGTTGAATCGGTATATCATTTGTTGATCCGGTCTTTGCTTGCTTGAGCATTTGAATGTGACCCCAGGCTTTCCATTGGTGGAGGGAACTCAAGAATGTGGAAAATATCTCTCTCTCATTCGTCTGGAAATCTCACTGGTATATTGGAAGGCCTTCTCCGACATTTCCACCGACATACTCACTGTGGCACAACTGGGCGTGATCAGAGATGATTGGAGCAAAGTTTGTTTGTCAATCCCTTTGTCCACCATCAATTGTATGTTTTGCTCGAGTCTTTCCAGTAAAGTATCCACACTCTCCCGGGCTATCTTCTCATCCGAGGTAGGGACGATTCCCCAGGCCAGCATGCCGCCCCTATTCAAAAATTTGGTCAAATCTTCTGAGTAAAGGGCAACCTTGTCTGAATACTCATATGCATCGAAGCTGATGGCGTCTGTATCCGAATCCATGAGCAGGGTCCAGTCGATATTGGCACAGCAGTGGATGCAGGTAAACCCGTCCACTGCCCCCAGAACTTCATTCATGGAGGCGATGATCTCATCCCGTGAGCCGCTGCCTACAGCGGATGTATGGACATTCAGGGCCGGTTCGGCAAAATCCACCAGCGTTTGGACACCCGGCAGCATCTCCTTTATTAACCGTTCCTGCCATTTTGCCTTCATGGCCAATGTTTTGACCAGGATGTCTCTCATGGTTTCGTTATGGAGGGCGGGAACATTTTTTTCGTCAGTCACCGTAAGCCCCCAACTAACCGGCCCGGGGGTCTGGATATGGATCAACTTGAGTTGTTCCGGCATTCGATCCTGTAACATTTCCAAGAGGGTGTACATCCCCGGGGCCCATTTTCGACTAATGGCAAAGTAGTCGAGATCATCATTGGAGTATCTTTCATAGAAATCCAAAAGCTCATGCTCTCGCTCGGGAGAGATGTCAAACCAGAGTTTCTTTTTTACACGATCCACGACCAGACAAGGTATCTGCTCTAGGTACATGCGAGTCGATTTTGTCAGGCGCGGTATGCCGGGGGCTTCAGGAAAAGTTTGAAGGATAAAACGGCATGCCGGAATGGGATCCCTGTTGGGCATGGCAGCCAGATGGGTGGCCATAAACTTTGGTGCGAAATCCATGATGATCCACTCCTTTCCATTGCTATCTCATTTGTCAACAATGAGCAACTATTTTGAAACTCTCTATCCTAAAAACTGTATCTGATTCCCAGGTAGAGTCTATCGTTATCGCCGATGTCTTGAAACTGGCGGAGATCGCCGGACGTATAAAACACGAACCCGCCGGATAGTTGAATGGAATCGGTCAGGTCATATTCGGCTGAGATGCGCTGGAAGGAGCCGTCGTCTCCGAATACGTCGAAGGTTTGGGCAAGAAATGTTACAGTCAGGGTATCGTTGAGGAATTCTCGGGTAAAACGGAGAGCGGTTTGGAATTCGTCTTCGACAGCTTTATCCGGAGCCAGATTTAATGCATCCACGAAATCGAAAAGATGGCGGTTGGCCACCTCTAAACTGATGACGGTTTCATGAAATCCCGTGTATTCGAATCCCACCAGCGCATCAATTCGCGAAAAATCCTTGCCCGGCGCATTAAAAAACTTGATTCCGTCCAGATATGCTGCTTCAGACTTCAACAACCAGTTTCCGAAAGCCATGTTGAAAGCCGAACCGACCATCTTGACCCGGGCATATTTACGCACCTTCTGTCCATCCGGTTTTATTTCCTGGTGGGGCTGTTTATTATATACATCGGAAAAATAGAATGCCACGTCCCAGCCGCTTAAGATTCCGTTAATTGCCGCAGCAAACTCCGTGTTGTCCAACGAATCTGAAGGCACATCCTCAGGCGGCAGGGGGCTGGTTCCAGGGAAAAAATCACTTCCAAAGGCCGGAACTTTATTGAATCGGATTTCATGAATAAAAAGACCGGATAGATTCCAATTACCCAAGTAGTAGTCCAGCCTCGTCATGGTAACCGGGAGCCTGAGATTCTCAATATCCGCCAATCCGGGTTCTCTAATATCCAGCGGATTGAGTACATCGGTAATACGGATGTTATCCGATTTTCCCCATACCATGATCTGACGGCCGAAGCGGATATCGAGTTTGTCGGTGATGCTCCCCATTATATAGGATTCACCGAACTCCGCATCTTTTTCCCGATTATCCAATACTTCCTCGGTAAACTCTTCCCGTCCTCTGATTGCGAACACAAAATCATAATAGGCCTTTACCTCCACCTGTGCCTTCCAGGTGTCTGAGAGCTTGGCTTTCAATTCCAGGTTGATATCCGAGCGAAAGCGGGAAAGCCCCCGCCAGTCGGTTTCGCCGGGTTCGGGACGATCATGAGCAAAATTATACGACAGACCTTGTTTTAGATATCCGTCAAAACTAAATAGGGAGGATTTTTGTTCCATTATGGATTCAAGTTCATCGGTTTTGTTCTCTTTTCCGGTTTCGACATCTTCCGCTTCAAATCCTTCAACCAGTTCATCAATGGACGGCGCTTCACCGGCATACAGGAAAGGGGCTATTCCGATAGACATCAGAACAAGTGCGGTCAGCGTGATGTGTAGGCAGGGTGTTAAAGCGCGCACGGCGTTTTCACATATCATATAGAAACGAATTTATAACTCCTACAACCCTTTTTCCATTCTTCGAACTGTGAACAGATCGTAATTAAGATCCTGATTGAATTTGACGTTGTTCCAGTTCAGGATGGTCTTGTGAACCGTTTTTTTACCTTTTTTTGTGGTAACAACCGTGTGGGTTCCCAACCAGATACCATCGATTACCTCCAGCTTGCGAACATCCAAGTACTTGAGATAACCGCCGTCTTTTACCCAGTTGATGGCCCGGATGACATAAAAGTTATCCTGCCGAACCCAGAGCAGCGATTTGGCATAGCCGGTCTCTTTGATAACCTTTTTAGTTCTTGGAATCGATTCGATCAGCCATGTTTTTTTACCTTTAACCTCCATTTCTTTCTTGAAGAAGAAATCATAATCTTCAAGCTCTCTGGACGTTATATCCGAGTAGTTCAGGTCCGATCCCATGAAACTTCCGCTTTTATCCGAAGAGGCGATGCGTTTGGTTTTTCGCAGTGCCGGCAGAAAGAGCCACTGGTCATCGTCTCGATCCGGGTCATCATAATCATAGGTGAGAAATGCGGTATCCTTTACATCCGCCGGATGGATAAAGAACATGAGTCTGTGGGTATCCTCGCCCTTGTCTTTCATAAACGATCGAATCTTCCGGAGTCGTTTCTTGCCTCTTTTATCGATGAGGGTCATTTCCATATCCGAGGTCTGGTTGTCCCCGTCATCCCGAGCGTCTACCTTCTCCATGATATCTCTGGCCTTGGGATCATCAGCGAATACAACCGGAGTGACCATTAATAATGAAAGCAAAGAAAATAGAATTACCCTCAGTGTTATATACTTGATGTTAACCATTGCAGACCTCCAGTCTGTTAAACTCTCAACTTTGAACTCTGAACTCTGAACGTTGAACCCAGAACCTAATTTCTTGGTTTATTGGCCAGCACCATCAGCGCCGGTGCAAGCAGATAGTCCGACACCAGGGCCATAATAATCGTAAAAGCGGTCAGCAGGCCGAAATTAACCAGGTTGCTCATGGTTGCAAATGCGAAAATTAAAAAGCCGAGGGAGAGCACAATAGAAGTGACCAGCATAGCCCGCCCCGTGGTATCAAGGGTTTGCCGAACAGCTTCCTTGGGATCGCCACCGGTTTCATAGTAACGCCGGAAATTGTGCATAAAGTGGATGGTATCATCAACCGCCAGCCCGATGGCGATACTGGCCACCATCATGGTAAACAAATCCATGGGCAGGGAAAATGCTCCTATTACACCAAGCATCAGAAGAATCGGTGCGATGTTCGGAATCATACTCAAAAGTCCGATTCGGACCCCGCCGATTAAGAGAATCATCAATATGGTGATCACCGCTAAAGCGATGGCATAGCTTTTAGCCATGCTGACCATCACATTGGTGATGGTTCGGAACAGCAAAGCCATCATGCCGGTAATGGTGACCTTAGCTTCCGGGAAATTTTCTTTAAAATAGGTTTCAACCACATTTAGGAATTTATCGTATTTGACGGCGTCTTTAAAGGGAGCCTTTATGGTGAAACGTACCATTGAGAATTGACTGTCGACCACATCTTCGAGATCATCGGACCCGGTGTTTTCGAATAGAAGAAATTCCTGGGCAATCAAGTCACGGTTTTGAGGTACCTTATAATATTGCGAACGGTTCTCATTCAGCGCTTGGTGGATTTCTTTCAGTATTGTGGTCAGGGACCAGACTTTCCCGGCAAAGACTTCCGAAAATTCGAGAGGTTCCACATAAGCGATCGCTTTTTCGATACGATTCAGAATATCCGGATCATAAAGGCCGTTTTCCTTGCCCGTGTCGATAATGATTTCGAGATTTAGAGAACCCCTCATCTTTTCGTCTATTTTTTCAGATGCTATTCGTAACGGGTTGTTTTCCGGATACCACCCCAGGACATCATGGGAGAACCGTATGTGAAATAAAGCAAAGATAGACAGGATCATTACCACCGCGCTGACTGTAAGGATGCTGAGGGGGTGACCGGTTGAAAATCGGGTGATTCCCATAAGGAATCTATCCATCAATGTTCCTTGCTTTCCGATTTTTTCCGTTTGAAGTTTATGTTTTAGGGGTATTAGGGCAAGTAGCGCCGGCAGTAGAGTCACCGTATTTATAAAAGCAAATAAAACGCCGATACCCGCAAAGATACCCAGGTCTGCAATGGGAGCAATATCCGCAGTTGAAAATGAAAGCAACCCACATGCAGTGGTGGCATTGGTCATTAAAATGGCCAGACCTGAATGGCCCATGGCGTAGGATATGGCTTCCTCTTTATCATTGTTTTGGTTAAAGCGATGAAAAAATATGGCCAGGATATGTACCGATGTTCCTACTCCCACAGCGAGTAAAAATGAAGGAAGTATCTGGGTCGGGAGTTTAATAGGTGCGCCTAAAACGGCCATAAGCCCCATGGTTGCAAGCAGTGAGAGGATTACCATGAACAGCGGTAACACAATTCCGGTGATCCTTCGGAACATGATGAACAAAAGCACACCAACGATGACGGCAGCGAGTGCAAGAAATTTCCGCATATCCTTCATCATCGATTGTTTTAAATAATGAGTAACAGCCGGTGAGCCGGCCACATATATCGGAAAATCCGAGGTGTTAAATTTTTTCACGATTTTGTATACGGCTGTGACGACTTCGCTGTTTTCCTTGCCGGTCAGATAAGCTTTTTTTTCCGGAGTCTGGCTCTGATTCTCAGCAGCGGTATCTTCAAATCCCTCTAAAATATCGGCCTCATCGCCTAGGGACGAATAGCTGTGGGTTTGAATGATGATGGTTGTAAATCGCCCATCTTCAGAAACCAGCAGATTTTTATACATCTGATTGGACAAGGTGCGATCCTTGAGAGTCTTCATATCCGAGTCGGTCTCAGGCCAGTTTTCCAGCAGATCTTCAACAATCAATTCATCAGCTTCCCCCCGGGTATTCCGGGCATTAACCATGCTGATAATATCATCGATATAGGGCACATTATCTTCGAGATCTTCGTGGAAATTTTTCAGTTTCTTCAGGAATTTTTGGTTGAAGATATCGGGTGGATTAATGGCAATGACGACAACTTCATCTCTTCCGAACTGGTCGCGGAAGGCGTTATAGGAGAGCAGCGCCGAATCCTTTTCATGAAGAAAGCCTTCCATGGAGGTGTCGACTGTAATTTTGGTGATTTGTGAAATCAATACGATGAGCAGTGCCATCATGAGGATAATGGTTTTGATCCGGTTTCGATATATAATGTGTGCGAACCGTTCGAACCACTTTTCTATACGATCTCTGATACCGGCCATGTTTTTTCTCCGTTCCTGATGCTTATTTCTTCACCGCTTCCAATATTAACGCTTCAATTTCATCGGCGATTTTGCCTGAAACATTCGTGTCCATCTGTCTCAAGGTTTCCGGCATGGCCGAATGTTGAGTTCGAACCGAGCCACTCGCTTTGTAAAAAACGGTGGAACCCAGGATCATCATATGCACCACAAACGGGGTTACCGGTTTAAATACCCCTTCGTTCATGCCTTGTTTCAGGATATCCCGGACAATGAAAAAGAATCGGGTCAGATCCTGCACAACAATATCCGGGAAATTCTGCCCGCCGGATGCAATTTCCCGCATCATAATAGAGGGTAGGTGGGGATGCTGATCCAACATGCCTGCAAAGTGTTGAATGAATGTTCTCAATTTTTCTTCCGGTGATTGGGAATCCTTGATTTCTAAGGAAATTCGATCTGCAAGATTTGAATACACGTTATGCAGCACTTCTGCGTAAAGGGCTTTTTTATCTCCGATATGATAATAAATTGTGGCTTTGTTGACCCGGGCTCGGGCGGCGATGGCATCTACCCGAGCGCCGGCAAAACCGACTTCGGAAAACACATCTGCTGCAGCGGTTAATATTTGACGAGTCGTGTCCTGTTTTTTCTTG
>CAYSUA010000175.1:0-10492 GCA_964433795.1 uncultured Desulfobacteraceae bacterium
AAGTCATTATCTGAGCCTTGGTATAGTTTCACCGCTTGTTTCAGTTTTTTTGTGGGCTTCGGGGGATTTTCAAGCGCTTCAAAGAAGACCGAAGCGGAGCGTTTTGTCATTCTAATGAAGCGCTCTTTTTCTATAACCTCCTGAGCTTTTTCATACGCAGATTGAACAATGAACTGGTTCAAGGTTGCTCCTGATGACTCGGCCGCTTGAGCGAGTGTCTCGTAAACTTTTAGGGTGACCCTCGCAGAAACCCTTTGATTGCTTTTTGTTATCGTCATATTTTAGAACCTCCGTGGTTTTGATAATATGAAATGAATTTTTACTCATTATCACTATCATGCTGGTGCCAAAATGGCAATAGTGTTTTCCAAATTCAGTGTCAATATGGCGCCAAAATAATCCATCACATGACCAGCTCATTGACTCCAGTAAAAAAATGAACTTCGACCAACATTCAATGGGGAATGGGTCGCTCTATCTGAACCATATATATTGGGACCATTTTTTTAAAAGCATACTTGAGTCCTCGAAATCATCTAAGGCCCTTTAGTAAAAAGAAAATGCCTCCAAACATGTTGACAAAGCAATATTTATCTGGTCAATTATGGGTTATATCCTTCCAAAATGAGTCGCAATATGGAAACAATAAGGCGATTTTTCATACCCCCAAAGGGGAGTTTCTTTCTATTCGGGCCAAGAGGGGCCGGGAAATCTACGCTTGTGAAAGGGCATTTCAAAGAGACTCTGTATGTTGATCTCTTGGAGCCTGAAACTTTTCGAGTCTTTTCAGCCAATCCCGAACGCCTTCGTGAGAGAATGCTTGCATCTCCTGATAAAACAATCGTCGTTATCGATGAAATTCAGAAGGTGCCCCAGTTACTCAGCTTCATTCACAGCCTCATAGAGGAGAAACATGGATGGCAGTTTGTTCTCACGGGGTCAAGCTCAAGGAAACTAAAGCGAGCGGGCGTTGATCTTCTGGCCGGGCGTGCCCTCCTTTGTTCTCTCCACCCTTTCATGGCAGCAGAATTGAAGGGCCATTTTAGCTTGGACAGCGCCTTGCAAATGGGACTATTGCCGATTGTGCTGGACTCAGCCGATCCAGACCAGGTTTTGCAAACCTATGCAGCGCTTTATCTCAGGGAAGAGGTCCAGATGGAAGGGTTGGTACGGAACATAGGCAACTTTTCGCGCTTTCTGGAAGCCATGAGTTTTTCGCACGCTTCATTGCTCAATATCAGTAACGTCGCCCGCGAATGCGAAGTTGAGCGAAAATTGGTGGAAGGCTATGTAAGCATACTGGAAGATTTGTTGCTCGGTTATCGCCTGCAGGTCTTCACGAAACGCGCAAAAAGGGCTTTGGTCGCACATCCTAAATTCTATCTCTTTGACGCGGGAGTTTACAGATCCCTGCGCCCCAAAGGCCCTCTTGACAGACCTGCCGAGATCGATGGCCATGCGCTTGAAGGGCTTGTGGGGCAGCATCTCCGCGCATGGATTACCTATTCAAAGAACGACAGCTCACTACATTTCTGGCGGACACGATCAGGGTCTGAGGTGGATTTCATCATCTATGGCTCAGAGGGTCTCTTTGCCATTGAGGTAAAGAATGCCGCCCGTATTCACCCACAGGACTTAAGATCACTCAAAGCGTTTAAACAGGACTATCCCCTAAGCAGGCTATATCTCTTGTACCGGGGGAAAGATCGCCTTTTAAAGGGTGATATTTTATGTCTGCCGTGCAGTGAGTTTCTTCAGCAACTCAAACCGGGACCGTGGTTCGATACTTGAACATCCATCTCATCGATGGGTGATATATTCCGGACGTATCCCGGTATAAGGAAACGTCTGGCGCGTGGCATGTCGGCTTTCCTTTAAACGGTATTTATAGGACTCAAAATGCAAAAAGCCTTTGTAATACGGCAATAACCTCTAATTGGATATTCGGATCGATTGTTCCCAGTTTTTTGATGAGTCGTGACTTATCTATGGTTCGTATCTGGTCTATAATTATTTGGCCTTTTTTCTTTTTTAATGTGCAAGAGATTCTGGTAGGATATTCTCTTCCGGCGGTAGTCATTGGTGCCACGATAACGGTGCGGATGTTTCGGTTCATTTCATCAGGTGAAATAATTAAACAGGGCCTGATCTTTTTGATTTCAGAGCCAACGGTAGAATCGAGATTAATCAAATAAACGTCGAAGCGATTGACTACCATTGCCATTCTTCCTCATCCCATGAATGAGATATATTTTCATCCCCAACAATAAGTGCATCATCACCTTTGTCGGACATGGACTTGAATGCATCATCCCAATCCGCCCGCGGATTAGCAACAGGGCGAATGATGATTTGATTTTTTTCCACTTCGAGTTCAACATCGTCCATAATCCCAGTTTGTTCTAGTAGCGGTTTCGGGATACGAATACCTTGGGAATTTCCTATTTTTACAATACGAACTCTCATAGATTATCTCCTTGATACAGATAGTAACCACATTGTAATTACATTCGCTCAAAGCGTCAAGGATCTTTTATGTTCAATTTCATTTTCCATGCCCACCGGGCTGGTAGAGGGCAGCGCGTCTATTCTTGCTTGTCTCGGCAGAATTCAATTGATCTTTATATTACTTGAGTTATCAATTTATGTTTTAATGGACGTCTCGCGAGGGCGCAAATTGCCCGCCTGGAACGCCTTGTTGTGCGCGTGTTGTAACCGTGGCGACATCAGAACAGCCTGTGCTCAACCTCAGTAGCACGAAAGCATTCCGACGTGTACTTAATGGCTTGCTCGGTATCGAATGCTTTGCACGTGAACAAAACCGATGCAAAGAATCTAGCCGAACTCCACACGTATAGGGATATTCCGGAGTCGATGAGTGGAATGAATGCATCGAAACCTTCGTTTTCGTCTTTCCCGAGGCCGCCGGGAGCGTGAATGATCGGACTACCATACGTCCGCAAATTGAGATGTTCAGCGACTCCGAGCAGATACAACTCCACTAGCTGACGGTCAACATCAACGGCATACAGCCCTTCAACAAGCAACCTCTGTCGAACAATCTGTGGAGCCAAGTCCCTCACGCTTTTTCTCCTTGGTTTTTCGACGCCCAACGATGCAATTCTGGCGTGAGTTTACGAGTCGTCTGAATTTGTCAAGTTAGGTCATTGAGTTTGAACGTTATCAATATATCAATGCCCCCTATTACTATTATACTCGGAAGGGAGTTCGAAGGTATTCAAGTAAATTAGCTACGAGAGATTGAGCCTGCAATCAAATTATTGATAGCGAAACAGCACGGCCCTTCCAGTCAAGGTGCAGCAACAGTTTCTGCCAGCTTCATCAAATGATGGCCCTGTGGCTTATTATCCCAAATGCGCCCCAGCAATACCCTGCCGTTTGCCTTCTTCGATCTTTTTATGCCATCGGAACCCCAACGCCCCCACTGTTTAAAAAAGAAAATCGAACCTTGTTTTCCACATTGATCTTTAATGTTTATCACCCATGTGGACTTCATAGGCCGGGCCTTGGCTCCAGACTCACCACCTACAATAACCCAGTTAATACCGGACAAATCGATAAACCCCAAATCCTCTAATAAGGGTTCCATAGAAATGAAACGCGTTGAAGCACTGATTTGGCGCAAGTGTTCTATTCTCGGCAGTCCATGTTTTTTGTTCTCTACGGTAACACCCACCCACAAGTTTTTGGGAATTGTTTTTTTATTAAAGAATTGTGCCATCCTCTTAGCACGTTTCGTGAGGATTTGAAACGTGTGCCAATTGGCCCTTGATACTACAGATAGAACATTTTCAATATATAGGTCCGGGACGTTTTCATGAAATAGATCACTCATAGAGTTCACGAAGTACATACTTGCTTTTCTTCTGGATAGCGGTTCATCTAGTCGATCAGGCTGAAGAGTAAGTGTGAAGCCGTTCCCGTAGTCTTTAAGGCCCATAGATTTCAAGCGACGGGCCATTGTTTCGGCATAACAATTTTCGCAACCTGGCGATACTTTCGTACAGCCTGTTGTTGGATTCCAGCTAAATTCCGTCCATTCTATTGATGTTTGTGTGCTCATGATCTTACTTTCTCTAATCTTTCTCCAGTATGCCCATTTGCATGAAAATGTACCACATTTTTCGGACGAATTCGAGCTGAATCAATGTTCCGTACCTTACCTTCTTGCTGTAACTCTTTAAACGCTTCCTGAAAGTGTGATATGAACCAGTCTGTCTCTTCAAGCATATCCGCAAGTTTTTCCAAACCGAATGTTTTTGGAGTGTATTCCAGTTTTGATAGCCAATACTCCTTGACTACAGAGAGATCGATATCGACCTCATTCGGTGGGCTAACGCAGTCATCGAACATTTCTAATTGCCGAGTTTTTTCGATACGCTTTCCCTGCTTCGTTTTAGCGCGAACCATTTTTTGAATAATATCGACCTTTTCTGATTCCTCCATGAAGGCTCTTATGCCCATAGGGTGACGAGTAAGATAAATCAAATCGAAAAAAGTTCTGTCTTTGCTTGGATACAATACTCTAACACGGGCTGTCCTTGGCTCTTTATCACATTGAGTTGAAGCCTTTTTAAGGCTGTTGCGATACAATTTTATTAGATACCCCTCACGCTCGTCAGGAGTCATATTTACTGTATGTGGTACTATTCCGAATATGTCGCGCATATGAGTTCCAAAGACTTCCTGTGTATGTGTACGCAAGATGAAATCAAACATAAAGTTAATAAGGTATTCCGACTTTTTTCTCTGCAAAAGAGGCCTTAATGTCTCAATTTCAACCACATCTTTCCAGCCTGTCGGATCAACAAAGAAAAAAGCGAAAGAATCGTTATTGCACCAATCACAAATTGCATTGCGCAATGTGAAGAAATCACCATGCAGAGCTTTCGTTTCAATTTTGGCCCACTCATCAAGTTGAAGAAAATCTACCAATTTGTCATAAGCTTTTCTGTCCTTCTCGATATATAGCGCTGCAAATTTCACATTTTTACCCCTTTCTGCAAGGGCAGCCTGACAATCATTCATAATTTTAAGCGAAATCGCAATTGAGGTGTCATGCATTTGATTACTGTCCTCTTGCCATGGGCCGGCAAAACAATCAATATAGCATATGACAGGCTCGAATTGACCTTTAATCATAAACAACCGGCCAAGATATCGCCTGAGGATTGTATGCTTGATGAAAGTCTGTTCTCTATTTTTATAGTGTTCTGGTATCATATGGAATTGCTTTCCTGTAGTATTTTGAGGCCGAACGTTCGCCTGACCAGCGGGCGTGGTTTTCGCCCGTTTGGGTCCAGGCGATGGTTCGGCTATGTATTCGAAACTAATTTTACACTTTCATTATTTTCTTTGCTTCAGCAATATTAATCCGGGCCTTATGACCATGTTTTTCGAGTAAAGACAGCAAATTGCTCCCATTAAGCAATGTAATGGGTTTATCTTTCGCAAATTCGTATGAATCCTTTCCGTAATCAGAAGTTGTTACAAGAATCCCTTTTGTTGCTCCCTCATTCATTACTGTCCCGTATAAATCGCGAACAGCGGCAACGCCCACTACATTGGTATACCTTTTCGCTTGAATGACACCCAGCCTGTTTTTGTCAGCTACAGGAGTGTAGATAATACTTGTTTGTAATTTTGCATGGCCTAGAAGTTCTTGTATCTTTCTTATATCATACCCTTTTTCTAATATGTAGGTGGCCCCGTCCACAGGCAGGATAACCTGCACTGTGTCAGTGCAAGTACAAGAATCCGCTTGGGCGATTCTACCCGTCAATCTTTATATCAAGTTTATGACTACCTTGTGGTGGAGAAACCGGACCAAAGCCACTAGCCAGATAGAGTTTCGCAAAAGAAATCAGATGGGGTTCAGGCTTACCGTTACGTTACTAAGATAGATAGGAAAAGTGGGAGGGAAAGTCAAATTAATTTACGAGTTTGTATTTTCGAATTAGGAATTTATTGATATTCACCGCAGAGCGAAGTCTGAAGCGAACGGGCGGTGAGACAATATATAATACGTCTCCGTATTTAAGAATGAGTATACTAAGTAGCGATGCAGGGCAGGGCGTGGCTAACAATCGCACTTCATATGGCGTTAAGTGGTTTCGCCGCGGCGGCGTTCCTCGTCCCGAATTTCACGGCGAAGCAGCTTGCCCACTTTCGATTTGGGAAGCATATCCCGGAATTCAATGTATTGGGGGACTTTATAGGGCGCTAATCTCTCCCGGCACCAGCGGATCAGCTCGTACCCGGTAATCCCCTTGATGTCTTCCTTCAATACCACATAGGCCTTGACCCGTTCGCCGGTTCTTTCATCCGGAACCCCCACCACGCAGGATGCGATCACAGCGGGATTCTCCTGGAGTATTGCTTCTATCTCTGATGCCGAGATTCGGTAGCCTTTGTGTTTGATGGTATCCACGGCCCGGTCCACAAAATAGAGATATCCGTCATCATCCATGGACATGATATCGGCGGTCCGATACCAGGTTTCCCCTTCGATGTTAACAAATGAATGGGCGGTTTCTTCAGGCTTGTTCAGATAGGCCGAAACCATGTGGTCAGAAGAAACGATCAGCTCTCCGGGATCTCCGGGCTTTACCGGTTCGATTAACGCCGGATCGACGATCTTCACTTTTTTGCTGGGAACGATACGACCGACACTTCCGGGTGGATGTTCCGCATCCAACGGGCACATGGCAACTCCGCCGCAGGTTTCGGTGGCACCATAGCCCTGATGGATCACCTTGCCGAATTTCTCATGCCACCGTTTCCCCACTTCAAGCGGTAGCACATCTCCGGCGCTGAACCAATATTCCACAGAACTGAGATCGTAATATTCCAGGCGGTCATGTTCCAGAATCATACGATAGAGCGTGGGGACCCCGATCATGGTTTTGGCCTTGAACTGCTGGATCGCTTCAAACACAGCGTCCAGATTGACGCGCGGTTGAATCATCAACGTGCCGCCCACAAGCAATGTGGCGAGGCCGGTGGTCTGCCCCAGGATGTGAAACAGTGGTGCGTTGCAGAACACAATGTTTTCTTTCACCGGAAACAACGACTCACTGATTCGAATCTGTTCATCGGCAGACACCAGAAAAAGATCGTGGCTGAGAGGAACCCCTTTAGGGTGTTTGGTTGTGCCACCGGTGTAAAGTATCTCTGCGATATCTTCACCGCCCCTTATCGATTCCAATGCCTCTGAATGTTCGGGGTGTCCTGGCGATTGGGTTAAGAGCCTTTTTAACGAATGAATATTCTCATCGTATACCGCTTTTCCTTTGGGGATGATATCGAAGAGGTATCCGAAATACCGTTTCCACCCGGGAAGCAAGTCGGCCATTTTGGTGATGATCACCCGCTTCAATCGGGTGTCCGGCATCACCTTCAGCACGTAACCGAAATTAGTGTCCGAACAGACAATGGCTTCGGCACCGGAATCATTGGCAATGTATTCAAGATCGTGCGGGGTATAAATCGGCGTGATGGGTACGCAAACAGCCCCTGCCTTCTGACACCCCAACCATGTCACCACCCACTGTATACTGTTGGGGATATACATCATGACCTTTTGCCCAGGTCCGATGCCCATGCCGGATAATGCCCGGGCGAATTGTTCGGCCATGGTTTTCACTTTTCGATATGAAAACCGGGTGCCCAGATAGATGACAGCGGTCTTTGCGCCCTGGCTTTCGGCAACCGCTTTAAAGCCTTCCCAGATGGGGCAGTGCTTTTGGTTCTCCGTCATTTCAGATTCCAAAGTAGGCGGCCTTAATTTCGGGATTCTCCATGAGCTCTGTGCCCGTCCCCTTTAAGGTGAGCATCCCGTTTTCGATAACGTATCCCTGGTCGATCATGGGCAATATGGGCCGAGCGAACTGCTCCGTAATAAGTATGGTAATGCCCCATTCTTTTCTAAGGTTTTCAATGGCTTCAAGCAGCATCTGCTGCATCATGGGACTCAAGCCGAGCAAGGGTTCATCCAGCAGCAAAAGCACCGGCCGGGTAATCAGGGCCATGCTGATGGCCAGCACCTGCTGTTCGCCGCCGCTTAAAAAACCGGCCTTTCGCCGTTTCAGGTCGGTAAGGGTGGGAAACAGATTAAACACATATTCAATCATCTCTTTGAGCTCGGCTTTTTTCTTCTGGTGACCGGCAATTTTCAGATTCTCCAGCACATCACTTTCCGGGAAAATGGGATGCCTTTCCCTGGAAAGCACCAGGCCCTTTTCGACCCGTTCGTAGGCTTGGAGATCGGTGATGTCCTGGTTTTGGAAAAAAATTTCGCCATAAATCGTTATGCGCTCCCCGCCTTTTCGATGCTCTTTGATTTTCATATCGAGGATCAGGCCGGATACGGTGTTCATCAACGTGGTTTTTCCCGCACTGTTGGATCCGATGATGCCGACGATTTCCCCCGCGTTGACCGTGAGGGAAAAATCATTCAGGGCCAGGGCGTTTTCATAAAAAATCATTAAGTTGTTGACTTGAAGCACGCGAAAATCCTTGTTGTTTGGTTCTGGGTTCTGAGTTATGAACGTTACACGCTGAACGTTGAACTCTGAACGCTGAACTCAAATATTATCCCGCTTCGGTTCCCAAATATGCGCTTTTGACCGCTTCGCTTTCCATCACTTCTTCAGCTTTTCCGTCTGCGATCTTCTCTCCGTAATTCAACACCATCACCCGGTCGGCAATTCGAAACAGTTCTTTGAGGCGGTGCTCGATCATGATGATGGTTTTTCCGGCCATTCTGAGTTTTTCAATAATGGGAACGATGCCGGCGACTTCGGCCAGGCTCAGGCCAGAAAACAGCTCGTCCAAAATGAGCAGATCCGGCTCCAGGGCGATGGCTTTTGCCAGTTCCAGCCGTTTCAGGTACCCTTGAGGCAAAACACTGGCGGGTTTATACGCCACAAAGGAGTCCCTCTCAAAACCGACTTCTTCAAGCAGGTCCAGTGCCACGGCATCCCGGTCGCCGTACTTTCCCCCCACAATGCCTTTGACCCGGGGTGAAAACAGCGGGATAATCATGTTCTTATAGGCCGGCAGCTGATAAAACGGCCTCACCATCTGAAAGGTCCGGGCAATCCCCAGGCGCACCCGTTTATACGGCGGCAACCCGGTAATATCCTTTCCGCCATAATAGACGTTGCCGCCGGTGGGTTTCACAAACCCGGTAATGAGATTGACGATGGTTGTTTTTCCGGACCCGTTGGGTCCGATACACCCCAGAAGCTCTCCTTCAAACAATTCAAAATCCACACGGTTTAAGGCGTGCACACCACCGAAATGCTTGGTGAGCTGAGAGACCTTTAACAAGGGAGAAGAATCCACGTTCACTTCTCAACCTCCACCCATCTTTCGATCTGATGATACTTTCGCTGAATGTAATGAAAAATACCCTCCGGTACCACCACCGTGAAAATCACCAGAAACAGCCCGTAAAAAACAATCCGAAGCCCGCCGATTCCGCGTAAAACCTCGGACAACGGCACTAGGATAAACGCCCCCAGCATGGACCCGGCAAAGCTTCCCGGCCCGCCCACAACCGCCGCGGCGATGGGCAGTATGGAATAATCGAGAGCAAATACCGGCATGCCCACAAACATGTAGACATGGGTCATGTATGCTCCGGCAAAGGCCCCCACCGAGCCGGCGATAAAAACCGCCTGGGCTTTGTACCAGTAAATATTGATCCCCGCATTGATCACCGACCGGTCATTGTCGCAAATGCCTTTGAGCACCAGTCCGTAATCCGAGGACATCATGCGCCGGAGTCCGAAAAGGGCTGCCAGGAGCGCTGCAATAACCAAATAAATCTCAATCCACCGGGATGGCAGCGATGTGAGCCCACTGATACCTTCGGTGCCGCCGAAAATTCTTGTGGCTTCAACGACTCTCACCAGCATGAGGGGGAGAATCAGCGTCACCATGGAAAAGTAGATGCCTCGCAGGCGCAGCACCGGAAGCAGCAACAAGGTGCAGCATAATCCGCCGAGAACGGTTGCCAGGGGAATGGTAATGATGGGACTCCATCCCAGATAATGATTCATGATACCGGCCAGATATGCGCCCATACCGAAGAAAAGGGCCTGGCCCAGTGATATCATGCCGGTCTGGGCCAGCACGTCCCAGCTGATGGCCAAAAGGGCAAATACGGAAACGGAAAGCAAAACCTTCTGCCAGTATACACTCAATGCTACCGACAGCACCAGCAACCCCAGCACCGGTAACAAGCGGGGAAAGCTCAGGTACAGCATCTCCTTCCACGAGCAGAGGGCAAAGATATCGTTTGAGCGTACGTTGATTCCCCGGTCGATTCTTTCTTTTCGCCTTTTCAAGCCGCTACCCCTTTTAACTAGTGCCCATCCATAAATCGGTAAAATCGGCATGGGCATTTTTTGGTGTTTCCAATTCACGGATGAGGATTTTTGTTCAAGATCAAGGAAATCAAGCT
>CAYSUA010000176.1:0-243 GCA_964433795.1 uncultured Desulfobacteraceae bacterium
TTCTCCAACCCAATGATCCCGACAGCTATTACGCGAGCCGGGAACTCGTGCCCAACGACATGCTCGACGATATTAATCGAGCCAAAATCGTCATCACCAACTATCACGCCTTCAAGCTCCGCGAACGGCTCGATCTCTCGAAGGGTGGGCGTTCACTCCTACAGGGTCGGGGTGAGGAGTTGAACACTCTCGAAACTGAGGGACAGATGCTTCAGCGGGTGATGTCCGACCTGATGGGCATGA
>CAYSUA010000176.1:253-7268 GCA_964433795.1 uncultured Desulfobacteraceae bacterium
TTTTCAATGATGAGGCGCATCATTGCTACCGGGAGAAGCCGGGAGCAGAAAAACAGGATGATGATCTCAAAGGCGATGACAAGAAAGAAGCGAAAAAGAATACCGAGGCCGCCCGTCTTTGGATTTCCGGCCTTGAGGCTGTAAACCGAAAACTCGGGGTCGCGCGTGTCATCGACCTATCTGCGACTCCCTTTTTCCTGAGCGGATCGGGCTATGTTGAGGGTACCCTCTTCCCATGGACGATGAGCGACTTTTCGCTCATGGACGCCATCGAGTGCGGCATAGTCAAACTGCCGCGCGTTCCCGTGGCCGACAATATCCCCGGCGACGAGATGCCCATGTTCCGCAATCTATGGGAAAACATTCGGTCGAAAATGCCCAAGAAAGGGCGGGGCAAGTCCGCCACCCTCGATCCACTCAGTTTGCCGCCGCAACTCCAGACCGCCCTCGAAGCCCTCTACGGTCACTACGAGAAGACCTTTGATCTTTGGGAGAAAGCTGGCATCAGCGTGCCGCCATGTTTTATAGTCGTTTGTCAAAACACCGCTATCTCCAAGCTGGTATATGATTTCATCTCCGGCTTTCTTCGCGATAACGATGACGGCTCAAAGACTCCTGTAGCCGGCCGACTCGCGCTGTTTCGGAACTTTGATGAGCATGGCAACCCTTTCGCCCGGCCGAACACGTTGCTCATCGATAGCGAGCAACTTGAATCCGGCGAAGCGCTGGACAACAATTTTCGGCGCATGGCTGCCGACGAAATTGAACGCTTTCGCCGTGAGATATTTGAACGGGGTGGGAAACTCGCTGATCAGCTTCAAAAGGGCAAAGAAATCGATGACGTGGCTCTTCTCCGCGAGGTGATGAACACGGTGGGGAAACACGGCCAGTTAGGCGGATCGATCCGCTGTGTCGTCTCCGTCTCCATGCTCACCGAGGGCTGGGATGCGAGAACGGTCACGCATGTACTGGGTATCCGGGCCTTCGGCACCCAGCTTCTTTGCGAGCAGGTCATTGGTCGAGCTCTCCGTCGCCAGTCCTACGACCTTAATGAAGAGGGATTGTTCAATGTGGAATACGCTGACGTCTTGGGCATACCCTTCAATTTTACCGCCAAGCCGGTGGTCGCGCCTCCTCAGCCGCCGCGGGTGACTATCCACGTCAAGGCCATGCGGCCCGAACGCGATGCACTCGAAATCCGGTTTCCCCGTGTCGTAGGCTACCGCGTCGAATTGCCCGAGGAAAGGCTGACCGCCGAGTTCAATGAGGATTCCGTGCTGGAATTGACGCCGGATCTAGTCGGCGCAACTGAGACCCAAAATTCGGGAATCATTGGAGAAAGGGTGGACCTCAATCTTGTCCACACTGGCGACGTTCGACCCTCACAGGTTTTATATGAGCTGGTGTCTCACCTCGTACTCACCAAGTGGCGCGACCCAGGCGAAAACCCCAAGCTCCACCTTTTTGGGCAGCTCAAACGCATCGCCCGCCAATGGATCGATGGTTATCTCATCTGCAAAGGCGGCACCTTTCCGGCTCAGTTGAAATACAAGATGCTGGCCGACATGGCTTGTGAGCGCATCACTGCCGGAATCACTCGCGCGTTCGTCGGACAGCGGCCCATCATGGCCGTGCTCGACCCTTATAATCCCACTGGTTCCACCATCCACGTCAATTTCAATACCTCGAAAACTGATCGATGGGAGACGGACGCCCGCCGCTGCCACATTAATTGGGCCATCCTCGACAGCGACTGGGAGGAAGAATTTTGTCGGGTGGCTGAATCCCATCCGTACGTCCGCGCCTATGTCAAGAATCATAACCTTGGTCTTGAGGTGCCTTACCGTTACGGCTCGGAGATGCGGAAGTATCTGCCCGACTTCATCGTGTTGGTGGATGACGGTCACGGAGAGGATAACCTTCTGCACCTGATAGTCGAGATCAAAGGTTACCGGCGCGAAGATGCGAAGGAAAAGAAATCCACCATGGAGACCTACTGGGTGCCTGGAGTGAATAACACTGATCAATATGGCCGCTGGGCCTTTGCCGAGTTCACCGATGTCTATCAGATCGAGGCCGACTTCAAGGCTAAGGTCGAAAGCGAATTCAACAAAATGATCCAATCCGTCACTGAACAATAGGCAAATTAGGAATAATATATGGCCAAGAAAACAAAGAAAAAGACTGTTGAAACGCTCACGCACGAAGTGGCTTCGCGGAAGAATATCCCTACGGTCGAGTACCAATCAGTGATGCGCAAGGATGAACAAAGTTCCATCCGCCTTGCCTACGAACGCCGCAACCGAGACCTTGATCCCCAGCTTGTTTGGCGTGGTAAGGACGAACAGGACTGGTCAGACCTGGTGGTTCATGCGCCGCCACTTTATATTCAAGAGAAAGTTCATCCTAAAGTACTCATCGACGATTTGGTTCGGCAGACACGTGAGCAGGAGGAAAACAGTGAACCGAAACAAATCGACCTTTTCGCTGACTTCAACGGCATCCCCAAGGGTGTGGACAAGACCGAGTTCTACCAGCACGACCAGAACTGGTCGAATCGCATGATCCTCGGCGACTCCCTCCAGGTCATGGCCAGCCTTGCTGAGCGCGAGGGCCTGCGCGGCAAGGTGCAGTGCATCTACCTTGACCCGCCCTACGGCATCAAGTTCAACAGCAACTTCCAGTGGTCAACCACCAGTCGTGACGTTAAGGACGGTAAGGCCGACCACATTACCCGCGAACCGGAGCAAGTCAAAGCCTTCCGCGACACCTGGCGCGACGGCATCCACAGCTACCTCACCTATTTGCGAGACCGCCTCACCGTCGCCCGCGATCTCCTCACCGAGTCCGGTTCCATCTTTGTGCAGATCAGCGATGAAAATGTGCATCGTGTCCGGGCAGTAATGGATGAAGTGTTTGGGACCGAGAATTATGTTGTGTCAATTGTATTTTTGAAAACATCATCAAAAAAGGGGGTTACCCCTCCTCCAATATGGGATTATTGCATCTGGTATGCTAAAAATAAAGGAAGAATTAAGGTAAGAAATTTATTTGTTGAACAAGCTGATAAAACTCTCGAAGAACGTTATTCAAGGCTTGAATTACTGAACGGAGATGTAATTTCGTTGACACGTGGACAAAGCTTAGGAATACAAACTACCCCGGAAGGAAGGCGATTCACGGATCAAGGATTACTTAGTTCTACCGGCAAGTCAAAATTGTCAAATGAAGATGATGAAAATGAAACTGATGATGAAGATGATTTAATTGGTGGTAATTCTGAGCCCTTTGCGTGGAATGGAATCGTTTTCACCCCAAAGCATGGGAAGAGATGGAGAAAATCACCGAAATTATTAACAAGGATAGGTCGAAGTAACCGATTTTATATGGCAAGAAAGACACTAAGATGGAAAAAATACTTGGATGATTTTGGTTATGTAAAACGGCAGCCAATATGGACAGATACTGGATATGGAGCGTTAATAGGCAAAATGATTTATGTTGTCCAAACAACGGACAAAATCGTAGAGAGATGTATTTTGATGACTACCGACCCCGGCGATTTGGTTCTCGATCCCACTTGCGGTTCCGGCACCACAACGTATGTCAGTGAGCACTGGGGTCGCCGCTGGATAACGATCGAGACCTCGCGCGTCGCAATGGCGCTGGCCCGCGCCCGCATCATGGGTGCCCGGTATCAGTACTACCTACTGGCCGATTCCCGCGATGGTCAACTCAAGGAAGCGGAAGTCACCCGCACGGCGCCAAGTTCGCAGCCGGTGCATGAGAACATCCGCCACGGCTTCGTCTATGAGCGCGTGTCGCACATCACGCTCAAGTCCATCGCCAACAATTCGGAGATCGATGTCATTTGGGAAACGTGGCAAGCGAAGCTGGAACCCCTACGCGAGTCGCTGAACGCAGCGCTCAAGAAGACCTGGCAGGAGTGGGAGATACCACACGAGGCTGATGCCGAGTGGCCAGAAGCGGCGAAAAAGCTGTACGCCGACTGGTGGCAGGCCCGCATTGGTCGGCAGAAGGAGATCGATGCCTCCATCTCCGCCAAGGGTGAATTTGAATACCTCTACGACAAGCCCTATGAGGACAGGAAGAAGGTCCGCGTGGCCGGTCCCTTCACTGTGGAAAGTCTCAGCCCCCACCGCGTGCTGGGCGTGGATGAGAACGATGAATTGATCGATAGCCTGAAGGAATACAGCGCGGAATACGGAGCCAAGCAGACCTTTCCCCAGATGATCCTTGAGAATCTCAAGACCGCTGGGGTCCAGCAATCGCACAAGGAGGACAAAATTACCTTCACCGCGCTCATGCCCTGGCCGGGCTACTTTATTTGTGCCGAAGGCCGATACCTGGAAGGCAATACGGAATCAGGCAACGAAAAGCGTGCCGCCATCTTCATCGGCCCGGAATTTGGCACCGTCACCCGACTGGATCTGGTGGCCGCCACCCGCGAGGCTGGCGATGCCGACTTCGACGTATTGATCGCCTGCGCCTTCAACTACGAGGCCCACGCCACAGAGTTCAGTAAACTTGGTCGCATCCCCGTGCTAAAGGCACGGATGAACGCCGACCTGCATATGGCTGAGGACCTAAAAAACACCGGCAAAGGCAATCTCTTCGTCGTCTTCGGTGAGCCAGACATCACCCTCCTGCCGGAAAATGACGGTAAACTTCGCGTGAAAGTGAACGGTGTTGACGTCTTTCATCCCCAGACCGGCGAAGTCCGTAGCGACAGTGCCGATGGCATTGCCTGTTGGTTCATCGACACCGATTACAACGAAGAGAGCTTCTTCGTCCGTCACGCTTATTTCCTTGGCGCGAACGATCCCTATAGAGCACTCAAGACCACTCTCAAAGCCGAGATCAACGAGGAAGCCTGGGCCACACTAAAAAACGACACCTCGCGCGCCTTCCCCAAACCGAAGTCCGGCCGTATCGCCGTTAAGGTCATCAACCACCTTGGCGACGAAGTGATGAAGGTATTCAAGGTATGAGCTTCAGCTCTAAGATTTGGATTGGTGCCGATCCAGGTGGCTCGGGAAACTTCGGACTGGCCATTCTCAAATTCGATGGCTCAGCGCAGACATTCTGTGTAAACTGCACAGACGAGGCCATTGATGTGGTCAAGGAACAGGTGAAAGTTCAACCCGCCGGTGTAGGTGTGGATTCACCCTTGTGGTGGTCATCTGGACGTTCCAGCGATCGTCAGGCAGACCAATGGTTGAGAAGAACATATGGTCTATCAGGTGGCCAGGTACAAACGGCGAACTCACTGCGGGGTGCGACGCTCGTTCAAGGTGCGATGTTTGTGCATCGTGTTCGGCAACTTTTTCCAGATGTTGGCGTCACCGAGACTCATCCCAAAGCCGTTTGGGCTGCATTGAAGGTGGATAACTGGGGCATTTTTTCCAAACAGTTCTCGGTAGATGTGACGATTCAAGCCGAACAGGAACACGAGCGTGATGCCATCATATCGGCAGTGGCCGCGCGTGAAGGATTTGAACGACGGAGGCTGAAGGATCTCAGCACTTCTCGGTACCCAA
The DNA here is from genome assembly GCA_964433795.1 of uncultured Desulfobacteraceae bacterium. Lineage (GTDB taxonomy): Bacteria > Desulfobacterota > Desulfobacteria > Desulfobacterales > SURF-15 > DUZK01. The sequence goes on from CAYSUA010000176.1 coordinate 5,815, forward strand.
GTGAGCAGGACCCATCGCAATTCTGGATAGCACCGATTCATTACTTTTGGCCTGACAAATAATGGAATTTCTTATTGCAGATACATTCACCGAGAGCCTTGCCAAACTGACCGGCGACGAACAGAAGGCCGCCAAAACGACCGCCTTTGACTTGCAACTCGACCCAACCCGTCGCGGAATGAGCTTTCACAAGCTCGATAAAGCAAAGGACAAAAATTTCAGGTCTGTGCGCGCCAGCAGAGACATTCGACTGATCGTCCACAGGAGCGATGTGAGCCTTTTGCTCTGCTACGCGGGTCATCACGAGAAAGCCTACCACTGGGCCGAGCGGCGTAAATTGGAGACACACCCAAAGACAGGGGCCGCTCAGTTGGTTGAAGTTCGGCAGACTTTCCAGGAGATCATCATCCCCACATATGTCAAGACTGAACAGCCGGCTCCACCCAAACCGCGCCTGTTCGCTGAAGTGTCCGACGATCATCTACTGAACTACGGTGTGCCGCTGGAGTGGCTGAACGACGTGAGGCAAGCCAATGAGGATACCTTGCTGACGTTGGCGGATCATTTACCGAGTGAAGCTGCTGAAGCGCTGCTGGAACTTGCTACCGGCGGGAAACCAAAAGTTGCCAAACCCGCCCCCACCGGAACCGATCCGTTTGATCACCCGGATGCCCAGCGTCGATTCCGGGTAATGAACAGCATAGAGGAACTGCAGCGCGCTCTCGACTATCCCTGGGAGAATTGGACGATCTTTCTCCATCCGGAGCAGCGCCAATGGATCGAGCGGGATTACAGCGGTCCTGCGCGGGTCTCCGGCTCGGCTGGTACAGGAAAGACCATCGTTGCGCTCCATCGGGCTGTCTTTCTGGCCCGCGCCAACCCCGATTCCAGAGTGTTGCTTGCGACTTTTTCAGACATCCTGGCAAATGCCCTCCGTACGAAACTAAGGCGGCTGATCAGCAACGAACCGCGTTTGGCCGAACGTCTGGAGATACATTCCATCGATACCATTGGCCGTCGGCTTTTCAAGTCCCACCTCGGACGATCTCAGCTTGTATCGCAGGTCAACGTGCGGGAATTCCTTAAGGTGGCAGCCGGGGAAGTTGGTGGCCACAAATTCAGACTTCCCTTTTTGCTGACGGAGTGGGAGCAAGTAGTCGATGCGTGGCAGTTGGAAACATGGGAGGCTTATCGTGATGTCATGCGACTGGGTAGAAAGACGCGGTTACCTGAGAAGCAGCGCGCTGTTCTCTGGTCTATTTTCGATCATGTCCGTGAGCGTTTGGCGGCGGGGAATTTGATCACTAATGCAGACATGTTCAATAAACTCGCGGCTGTCGTTTCCAAAAGCAAAAACCCGCCCTTCGATTATGCCATCGTGGACGAGGCCCAAGACCTCAGCGTGGCTCATTTACGTTTTCTCGCCGCACTTGGGGCCGATCGCCCTAACAGTC
>CAYSUA010000176.1:7278-10476 GCA_964433795.1 uncultured Desulfobacteraceae bacterium
GCCGGCGACCTGGGCCAACGCATCTTCCAACAACCGTTCTCTTGGAAAGCGCTCGGCGTCGATATTCGCGGACGTGCTCGGACTCTTCGCGTCAATTACCGAACCTCCCACCAAATCCGCATGCAAGCCGATCGTTTGTTGGGTCCCGAAGTGTCGGACGTGGACGGTAACACTGAGGATCGGGGTAACACCATCTCTATGTTTAACGGGCCGGCACCGACTATTCGAGTGTTGGACAGCGGCAAAGCTGAGATTGCAACGGTCAGCAAATGGATTAAGGATCGCAAGAAGGAAGGCGTTTCGCCCCACGAGTTGGGCGTATTCGTTCGATCTGCGGCAGAGCTGGATCGGTCGTGTGCGGCCGTCAAAGATGCAGGGCATGCCTTCAAGATACTCGACGAGAAAGTTGAAACGACCAGCGGCCACGTATCGATTAGCACCATGCATCTCGCCAAGGGTCTGGAGTTCCGTGCAGTCGTCGTGATGGCCTGTGATGATGAAGTTATTCCCCTGCAGGAACGGATTGAAACGGTTTCTGATGACGCGGATCTGGAGGAAGTCTATAACACAGAACGCCACTTACTTTATGTTGCCTGCACCCGCGCACGAGATCATCTACTTGTGACAGGAGTTGATCCGGCATCTGAGTTTCTTGATGATTTGCTGATGTAAGTTTTTAGAATATCAGTCTTAACATAGCCGCGAGCACAAACAGCGATAGCAAAAAACCAGTATAAGCGCGCAGAGTATTGCAACGGTAAATTATGCGATCAAAAACGGAAACACCTTATGTTTTAATGGTTCGTAGACTGGAAAAGCTTTGTGATTCTGCTTATTCAGATTTCTTTAAGGGAAAATTTGAGACGTTATCTGAATATCAGCAAGAAAGGAATAAGGTTGTCGAGAAGATAGCTTTTGATCCTGGTGTATCGATTATCACTAATGATAAAGCAATGAATTTTTATAAAAAAATATACCCGGAAGATAAATCAAAATGTGGAAAATTAATTCATGCAATCTACGCTAAGAAAGAATTTGGCATTGGCCCTCATGGTTTTCAGAGAGGAGAGATAGAACAATTAGCTATCGATGAATTTTATTCATGGATCTGTGGAGAGGACTATATTGAAAACCTACTTGAAATTTCAAAGCTAACTCTTACGATAGATGTTCCTCCAAAACTTCACCATTACATTGAAGAGGCTCGATGTTGTTATGCTCTGCAAAATTATTTAGCAGCTTGCGCTTTATCAAGGACAGTTCTGGAGGCTTTCTCACTCCATTTGTGTGATTTACTTGAAAAAAAAATATAAAAAGAATAGACGTGGCTCACCCATAATCTCAAATGTTTTCTCAATCGTTTCAAGAGAGGATGAAGGTATTAAAGAAAAATTGGAGACTTTGTACAACCGTGCATGCAGAAGGGTCCATCCAGATAAGACGGCTGATAGGGAAAAATCGAAAGAGATATTGGAATGATAAGAAGTTGCTTTTTACGGTGTGAATATGTCAGAAAAAGGATTGTGTGTCAACCGAAAATAGGCCACTTGATGTTGTGGAGGGTGAATCGGAAGATTCATTGCCGGTCGATAAAGATGCGGATAAGGCGCGGCAATGAAGTCAAATTTATGAAAAAAGATTGTTTTTAAAGCATGAATTGTTACCGTGACACCCGCTGGGCTTTATAGAACCCCAATGCCGGTGCATCTTTCCGGCTTCGGAACTTAACGTTCTTCAGCTTAAGCCGCCAGACAATCTCTTTAGCCGGGGTAATTTCAACAAGCGCGGTTGTCCCTGTTATCAAGATATTTCCGTTGGGCAATCGATTCGCGTCTCTTACAGGCCACATCCTCCTTTTGGGTATGGCGAAGCGCCAGACGATTTCATCGGTCTTAGGGTCGATCTCCAGTGCTTCATGGGGCTGGTGATGATTGGCAAGGAGGATGTTGCCGTTTGGAAGCATCTCCGGGTCATGCTGTTTTTTGAGATATTTTTCTCCGATTATCCGAACGACTTTACCTTTCGGATTTACTTCAATCAGACAGTTGAAATTCCTCGGACTGATAAGCGTGTTTCCGTTTGCCATCCTGGTGACCGCATTGGTATGGGTCCAGCCCTGACGGCTAGCATCCTTATAGGGTGATTTGTTGAACTCAGCCTTAGCGTACCAGGACCAGACGAGCTTTCCCTGCGGGTTAACTTCCTTTACCTGGGCGTCACTCTTTTTATCGTCATTGCCAAACACGTACAGGGTATTGCCGTTGGGGAGCCGGTCCGCATCATGGGATACTTTTTTATCAGGGTGCGACCATACGACTTTACCTTTCCGGTTGATTTCATATATGCCCTTGCCCGGCAGCAGGAACAGGACATTGTTACTCGGGAGCAATTCCACATCGAATCCGGGGTTGGTGTAGCGCCTTAAATTGCTGGGTAGCGCATACTCCCAGACGATTTCACCCTTCATGTTTAATTCTACGATTCTGGGTTTCTTGCGAAGGTGGTTATCCGGAAGAATTGTCGTTCCATTATAAGACTTTGCCGGTTTATGTATATCAACCGCAAAGGACGGGTCGGGCCTTGCTGCGGGTGCTGTTGTTACTGCAACAAAGAAGATGGACTGAAAGATAAAAAATGATAGAAAGAAAACAATTCCTCTTTTCATCGCTGCACCTCTTTTTTCTTCCTTCTCTGAATCTTTCATCAACGGATAGCCGAAGGCTTCCAATTCACTGCGTCTTTTTCCAAGCTGTTGTCCCAACAGGACAAACCGCCTGACATTTCCCACAATATGTAGCGTGGCCGCCTTGACTGATTTCCGTTCGAATCTGTTCAGGGTCCTTGTGTTCCATGGCTCGATTTAACGCTTCCTCGTCTACTACAGGGGGCATGGAAATCCCCTTAAGACCGCCAACCTTAGTCGTCAAACCACTAGAACAGCAACAGGGTCAGGGCTACACATTTGACAAAGTACGATATTCTATTCTAAATAATCGAGCCATATTTAGTCTCACTCTATTATGATAATATCAACTTCATCTCATCGCATTCAATTAGCTTGTCAAATGTGTAGCTCTGACCCCTTTGTTTTCTCTTTGATAAGGTTCTCCGTGGCGAGCGCAACGACATCCTTGATTGAGTTGTTAATGATAAGAAGTTGCTTTTTACGGTGTGAATATGTCAGAAAAAGGATTGTGT
>CAYSUA010000177.1:0-10454 GCA_964433795.1 uncultured Desulfobacteraceae bacterium
TATGTCTCTATCAGCGAGTTATCCAGATCTTCCAGTGAAGCATCCGGGACAGTATCTTCATCATGAGTGGGCTGCTCCCTACCGCTCAGATATCCGAACACCTCATATTCGGTCATCTGGCGGTTGGTATTTCCCACACGAAGATAGGCTCCCTTGGGCAGTCCTGCATTCTTGTAAAAGCACGGCTTTTGCGAAACAGGAGCCTCTTCTATTTCAGCCGCAACGACCGTTTCACCATCAATTTCATCAACCGTAAACACAGGACGCAAAGCAGGTTCCATGTTGTCGGTAGCCAGACTTGTGATTTCTTCCATCAATCGGTGGGCATCCCCGACGCCGACGATTGAAAAGTCCTTGGACTCATCCAAACCGAATAAAATGATACCGCCGCCGGTTCGGTTGGCAAAGGCGGACAGCGCCTCATACAGCCTCTTGGGCGTTCCGCCTCGGGCAGATTTGACTTCGACCGTGTCCAGTTCCATGCAGTGTTGTTGGATTTCTGCTATTAATTTTTGGAGATCGTTTCTTGTCATTTAAAGTCTTTAGCGAACCTCTTAAATTTGAGATAATGACATTGATTATAGCACCTTAACCGTTTACCCGTTCGCTTGCAGACAGTCGGTATTTGGCATCATAGTTGATCAGAAAATCATATTCTTCTGTGGTGAACTGATAGTGTTCTGCAAGAATTCGATCAATCTTGTCTATAATCGGTTTGGATTTCCATACGTTGAACTCTGCATAGCTGATCTCAGAACCATCCTTGGTTGTAATTATTTTGTGAAAAGAATTTCCCACCATATCCTCTTGCAAATCACGACCGAGTTTTTGTAGTCGGTCATCTGTTATGGCTTTAGAAGGTAGCAGAAAATTTTTAACCAATTGGTCAGTCAAATGAAAACAGTCGCCATATGCAATAAAATACACATAGAAAAGGCTGCTGTTCAGAATAGCACAGATCGTTTCTGCAAGTTCAGAACCATTTAGGAATACGTAACGCCCATGGGCTGGTGCGGCGACCACCCCGTTTTTTGCGTAGTAGGGCAATCCGACGGTCGCTTTCATCCAATATTGTGTTGCTTCTTGGTAGAAAACATAGGAGTTTGTAGCCCGGATAGCACAAAGAGTGTTAATTGAACGATCCGAATGATCTCTTACTTTCTCAAATATGGATGCTTCTAATATTGAGGCGAATTTTGGAAATAATCCTGAATAAAGAATTGCGTCCTCCGATTGGGCGTACTCAAACTGGGAAAAGAGCAACGGACGCATTACGGTTGGCCACCTTTGATATCGCGTCGTCCACATAAATGAATCGGAATGTTTAGAACCTTCTGAAAGAAAAATGGCGCTTCTGCAATGCTGGAGACCATCAAACAGTTTTCCCGGACGATCGTCAAAGGGAATAGTGTACAAATTACAGCTATGCTTCTTCAGCAAAGCTCGTGCAACTTTCATGCGCGTGGAACAAGTCAGAGGAAGTTGAACAATGAAGCTTATGTATCCTGGCGTGGATCGAAGCATCAACCCTCGTTCCGTGCATATCGCATATAGGTTGCCACACTGTTCCGTTGAATACCCTTTGATTTGATAAACTCTTTTAACGGATGAATATTCCTTCCATGGCGGATTCCCAATAATCACATCAAAACCGCCCCGGCTCATGATCCCACAGAACTCAACAAACCAGTGAAACGGCTGGTGGCTGCTTCGCCAATCTTCAAGCGCCTTCTTTTTCTTGAGGTCGATGCCGTATTCCTTGGCAAGGTACTGGTTCAGTCTCCCGGAAAGTTCGTTCAGTCTTTCGCGAAGATCTTCCTTGGCAGCTTTGAAATCCTGGGCGTCCATTTCTTGCTCAGTCTGCATTTCATGGAATCTTTTATAGGCAAGTTCCACAATTCCCGCATCTTCTTCGATTTGTTTGATTTCGTCTTTGATGCTGCTCAACAGGATTTGCTGATGGCCATCCGCATCATATTCGGCGGCTTTCCGGATTTCATCCACCGAAACGAACCCGACAAGGGTGTTCCCGGCCCTGATATTAAAATCGATATCCGGCAAAGGTTCCAGTTGCCCGACCTTATCAACCTGTGCAACCAGCTTGAGAAAAAGGCGAAGCTTGCAGATCTCCACGGCCTCTTCCATGATATCGACGCCGTACAGATTGTTGACGACGATTGATTTTAAAACGAAAAAACGATGGTTGGGGTGCTGCTCGATTTCTTTCAGTATGCGGCGAAAATCGGAGAACTTTTCCGGGCTGTGCCGTTTGCCGGACCGCTCCAGGTCGTCGACAAATCCCTGCATCCGATCTAGACAAGCATCGTAAAGGGGCTCCAAAATATTGAGGGCGGCAAAAAGAAACGCGCCCGAACCGCAGGTGGGATCGAGCACGGTAACTGTGGAAATAGCCTGGTAAAAGGCGCGCAGGAGTTCCGGTCCTTCGCATTCCGTGATCGCATCCTCTGCAAACTGGCGAATGTCGAGATTGCAAGTGATCAGATCGTTGATCTGACAGATTTTGCCCTTTGTGAGCTTATCGATGATGTCAAGGCACCGCTTCCGTCGGGCCACATGCTCCCGCCAAGTTTCCGTGGGAAGGGCATATTCGGCATCGGCTGGCTTGTTCCATCCTTTGCGGTTTGCCACATCGTCGATACCTTTTGCAATCTCCCCGGGCAGTGGTATCACATCTCCGCTCGTATCGATGACGCCTTTGGTCACCGCAGGATAGATGTAACGAAGGGGGGTGTTTTTCAGCAACCCCCAGAGAGAAGAATCCGGCTGGAAGGCGACGGCACATTTTTTCCGCGCCGCGTTGAACAGATAGGGGATGACAGTACTCTTTGATATGTACTCGGTAATATCTTCTTTGGTGTAATACGCCCCCATCTGTTTTTGGTTGATATATTTTTCAAAAATATAACCGAGTACATCCGGGTTAATCTCATTATCATTGCTTAGCGGCCGGTTGTCTAAATGCCATTCGTACTGGTCGAAAAAGGCGAACAGCTTTTCAAACGCCTCATCTGGCATATCTACTTTAGGGTATTCACGCTCGAGTTCATGCAATTCGAACAGACCGCCGTTAAGATACGGTATCTTCCCCAGTAAATCTTCCAGGTCCTTTTTTCTCTGTTTCGGTTGCTGTGCAAATCCCTCATGAAAAAGCCGAAGAAGGAAATAACGATAGAATGAGAGGAATTTCCCCTTCCCCTTGCGTTCCTGGATCATGTTCAAGCGGTTTTTAAGATAATCTGAATCCCCGTCCAGAAAGCCTTTCCGCTGGATAAAATAGATGAACATGAGGCGATTGAGCATCAAAGAGGCATACCATTCTCGGTCCCCCTGCTGCGTAATCCCCTGGACAAAACCGAGGAATGTCGTGTGTTGTCTTTTAAAATAGTCGTAGAATTTCTTGGTGATTTTGTCCCGGTCAAAGGTGTCACGCAGCTTGAATGCAACAGCGGTGAGGGTCAGCCCTTCCTCCTCGCTCAGGGAGAAGGTAATCGATGTGAGCTTTTGGATAAGGGATTCGCCGGAATGATGCGCCGGAAGGTAGTGATGCTCACGAGGAGCGGCACGCAATCCCGGCTGTCGCGATACCCACTGCCAGATTTGCATGGACTTAGCGTCATCGATGAAAATGATCAGGTGCTCATAGGCGGATTTTGTCACCTGCTTTTCGATTTTGCGTCTCGTTGCATAGTCCGGAATTTTGCCGCCGACATCCTGCGAGCATGTAAAAATCTGGACCCCGCGTTTTTCAGCAATGGCGGACAGGGTAAAAGATGTTCCGTCCACCTCAATTGGAAGCTTTCCGGAATGATGGTCCCATCCGAGCTCCTCGATGAATAGTTTCTCCAATTTAAAGCTTTTCAGATAGTGTTGAATTCGCGAAACGCTCAGTGTCATGCGCCTATCTCCCCGTTTGACGCTTTAAGGCCCATAGAACAGATGATTTTAGGCTCATAAGTTTTATCGGCTTCTTCATGGATTAAACAGAGACGATCCTCATCGCGAAAGGCGATAACCAATTGGGCCAAAGCCATATCCGATATTCCAGATCGGAGTTGCCGGTTTAAGGTGTCAATCGCTGCCTGGCGCAATGGATAGCGATAGATATCGTCAATGGCGCGAAGCAAATCCCTTGATTCAAACAAGGTGCCTTCGAGTTCTTTGGCATAGTTTTTCAACCGCTCATAGCTTCGAAATCGTGCACCAGAAGGTCTTCCAAGCTGTCCGCCGACATTGCGTTCTTCTTCAATCAGCAGTTCCACCCCCCTTTTTACCAAAGCGTGATGGTATTCATTTCGAACTACAGCAGCAGTATTGGGGTTACACTGCGCGGCTTTCAAAATTTCAAATTGCGACTCGGTAACGCTGTTTCCATCTTTATCAATCCATGCGAGGGCATCGTTTCCCTCTCCGGTTCTCATGTAAACCAGGACGCCTGCCGGATTTGTAGTGGAAGTTCTAAGTTTACGTGTTGAATAAACTACCGGCGGCATGGCTGGAATGATTTTTTTCAATTTTGGATCTGCATCTGTTGCATTTTTCCAGATTTGATATGCATAGGACGCAAGATCGACTTCAGTATCGTCATCACCATCCAAAATGCCAGCCATTTCATTATAAAGATCGAGCACAGCCTGATCATTGTTGTCATCCTCAAAAAAGGCCTCATCTGTTCCAACGACTTCAGCGTTTTCCTGAAGCCTTTGGCGGACCCGCGCACGGAGGCGGATAATGCGTTCTACACCTTCAGCTGGTAAAAATGAATAACATAGAATGTTTTCCGCCTTTTGTCCGATACGATCAACACGGCCAGCACGTTGAATAAGGCGAATGATTGCCCATGGCAAATCGTAATTTACAACGATATAACAGTCCTGAAGGTTTTGTCCCTCACTGAGGACGTCTGTTGCAATTAGGATGCGAAGTTCATCCTCTGGTTTGAATCTTTCTCTCTTTTCATTGCTTTCGGGACTGAACCGCCAGGCTAAAGAAGTCGGATTTTTAGAATCACCTGTAACGCCGGATATTCTCTGGATATTATTAAGATTAAACTGTTTTTCAAGATAACGCACCGTATCTGCGAACTGTGAAAAAACTATAACCTTTTCTTCAGGATGCTTCCTTATCAATAATTCTAAAAGAGCTTCAAGTTTTGTATCTCCGTCAGGTTCCCATTCACCACAGTTTTTCAATATTCTAAGCAACGCTTTTGAATCTTTTTCCAAATCTCCTTCCAATGCTTTGCTGAAAAGGCTGGGCCGTAACCATCTAAATCGAGACTTATAGTCAGTTGCATAAGTCGTGTATATTTCAACAGCACGGTCCCTGTAATCTTTCTCATTTTCTAGAATATTTTGGTTGTTGTTTGCCATTTCTTGATCATCATCCTGATCATCAAAAAGGCTGGGTGTGACACTAGTTGAATCGACATCTTCATCCCAGAACCGGCTGTCCAGCAAGCCTGCATCCTGGGTACCAATGGGAATCGGAACGTCTTTTTCAATTCCATGCAGTATAATAAAATTTCGGAGAATGTGTCTTTTTATGGAAAGGATGAAAGCGTCACCACTGCTTTCAAGTCGTTTAAATAGATTAGTACGGCAAAATCCCATAAGCCTTTTACCAGCTCTAGAAAGATCCTGAATTATTCCAGCCTCGGATTGAGTTGGCGGCTTTTTATGGGATTCTTTTATGTAATTGCCCAAGCCATAGCGGGGAAGTCGCAGGCCGTTGATAGTATTTATTACAGATTTACTGTAGAGCTTGGCATATTGATCATTGGAATCAGTGTCATTTATTTCAAATTTAACTGTTATGGGTTTTCGAACTGGAAAATAGGATCGTGTGCCATCAGAAAAGGTGAGATATGGTCGACCGTTTTCTGGATCTATTTCCGCGTAATTTTCCTGTATGAAAGATCTTGTGCGTCTTACCATGAAAAGCCGCATAAGCTCGCGCCAGTCATCAGGATGTTCACTTTTTTCAAACGCAGCCAGAGACCTCAATGGACACTGATGCTGTCGTATAAACTCGGTTTCGCCTATTTCTCTTATTAGTACGTCGGGCTTGATCCCTAACGCCCGATCTTCAGGAATAAAAAGACGCAGCTGATTAGACAAATCCAGATAGGTTTTATTGTAAGGTGTTGCTGTAAGGAGGATGACGCGACTTTCATTTTCATTAATGTACTCTTGTATTGCACGGTAACGTTTACCCTCACGGTTACGAAGATTGTGGCTTTCATCAATCAAAACAAGTCGAAATCGCCTTAGGTCAGGTAGTCTGGTAATAACTTGCGATATAGAGAGCACTCTCGCTCGCAGCCGATATTGATCACGATAATCCTCCCACATATCGACCAAATTCTTAGGACATATGATTAGGGTTTCTAATCCCAAATCATCCTCTAATATGCGGGCCACCGCTGTCGCCATCAAGGTTTTCCCAAGCCCAACGACATCGCCTATTAGAACCCCTTCTCTTTTATTGATATGATGCGCGGCGATTTTCACCGCCGCTTTTTGGAATTCGAATAATCTTTGATCTAGCTCTCGTGGAATTCTGAACTCTGAAAGACCTACCCTTGCCTCCTGAGACAGGTGATAAGCCATTTTAATGTATATGTGGTGAGGCGGAATCAGTTCGTCGCGTGCCCAGCTTTCGTTGATGATCTCAACTAATTCCTGCGAAATATCGATGCACCAACGGTCATTCCATCGATCTTCAAACCAATCGGAGAGTTTTTGGCATGCATCATGGTCTAATACATCTATGTTCAGCTCACCTTGCAGAGATAGACCAGACAGAGTCAGGTTACTGCTGCCCAAATAGCCGAAAATCGGATTGATCGGATCGGGTCGAAATAGCAGATATAGTTTGGCATGAAGCGGATATTTGAGAAATAATTTGACGATTACTTTTTCAGATCTAATCTGAGAGGCTAGCCTGCGCAAACCCGCTTCATCTTCATTGGTGGGCGCTCCGAAGGTAAGTTGCTCACGAAAATCTTCAGCAAGTCTTTTTTTAATACGAATAGCTGTCTGATTGTCGATACTGTCACGATTTTTCAAAATCGCCAAAGTATCTTTCAAGTCCTCTTGAGGTAGCCTTTGCATTCCTACAAGAAGCCGGCAACAATTATTCGTCCCCCCCGACCATTTATCGATATATTCATTAAGATGCTTCCAACCGCGCAAGTTGAAATATCCCACACAAAAATCAGCACGATTGGAAAGCGGCAGGGTTTCTTGAAGTGCAGATAATAACTTATCTTCAATGTTATCAAAAATACGTGGCATTTAACTTATCTTTCAGGAATCTTAAAAGTACGGTGTTGGGTAATTGTATTTACTCTTCAAGATCGATCTTGTTTAAATTATTGAATGATTAAATCGCTTACTATGATCGAATTAGGGGATGTTGTTTTCTAATTCAACCTATTACCTCATCCCCTTTCAGGTTTCAAGTGAGTGAGAATAACGCCCTTAAGCTTTAAAGTGTTGATACGTTCATACAAAAGAGTCTTTAATTCATTGGTTCAAAAAGCTCCTTCTGCAAAAGGCCACCACCGCACCTTTTAGACCGTTTAAATTATCCATTTTCCGAACCTGCTTAAGAAACCGTTGATCGTTTACTTAAAAGAATCAATGCTAAGAGTTTTTCGACCTCCTCCTGTAAGCTGCTTTTTCAAAAGGCATAGAGCATGGAGCAAAGAGCAAGGGGGTAAAAAGCATGGCCCCCCTGCTCGGTGAAAGCCATCGGCGAATACCTCGATCCACCCCAACTTGAGGTGCCAGATTGTTACCTCAAGTTATCGAATTCTTTTTTTGTTAATTCAAACATAAAGTCTTTTGGGAATCGTTTGTTATTGCGACAAACGGCACTCTCTAATTGTTTTGTTTCAACACCATAAAGCTCAGCGAGATCCCGATCGAGCAGCGCCTTCTCGCCTCTCAGGAAAATGATTTTGCTGATGATCGATTCAACAGGAATGAGGTCCGTCATACCGATGGCCTTTTGGAAATAAGGTTAACCGGTTGAAATTGATAGGTAAGATAGCCGGAAAGTGGACGAAGTGTCAAGGATTCTGCTTCGCGATGGCGGTAACTCGATACTGGGTAAGAAAAAGGTGATAGTCACTCATCATCGGTTTCGATGGCGATGGCGAAATCCGGGCACAGGATCGAAGTCCACGAACCAGGACTTGAAGATCGCTCGTGCCATGGCCTCCAGAGTTTCGTTCAAGCGGCGGTTCAGCTCGATCTTATCGTCGAGGGTGCCGAGGATGTGGGCAATGGTATGTTGTTCTGGCAGCGACGGCAGCAAGATCGGCATGGCTCTAAGCTGCCCGAGGTTGAAACCTGGAACTGAACTACCGATTCCCTGATTGATTATTTCTGATCGCACCGCAGGGCTGGAAAAGAAGTAGTAGAGAAACAGGCTGTCCGCCTTAGACGGATCGGGGCTCAGTTTCATCTGCTTGTTTGAAACCACATACCTTTCGAACTGACTCCGGTCGTCAATCAAACCTACCTGATCAATGGTTCCCCAACATGTAAAAACAGGGTCACCTCTTACCACGATTGACCGCGTAAATTCTTCCGCTTTCTCATCCGTCACAAAAGCAAGACCCTGATCAATCAAACGTGTGCTCACATCTTGGCTGAGATTGCTCCCACGTATAACAGGGACCCCGCTTTCTACGAAGTAGCGCGCGCTAATCGCAGAACCAAATGGTCCGGTTGCAAGTGAGTTCGGTACCGGTGCTTTGATATCATCAACAGTGCATTCTACAAATTTACTCATCCCCACCCCCAACGCCCCGCTTTGGTCGGCCCCACATGCCGGATGAAGCCGATCTCCTTAAGCTTGTTAATGTGGTGTTGTACGCTGTGGACACTCATGTCGCATTGAACAGATAGCTCCCTGATGGTGATGGAAGGTTGTTTCTTTAGGGCAGCGAGAATCACTTCTTTGGGGTTTCTCTGAGGTTTCTCTGAGGTTTCTTTGGACGCTTTGCTCTTTTCTTGGGTAGCAGGCTCCCCTTCATCTTTCTGCTCCAAAAATGAAGGCCGATTGAAGGAGACGATGAACAGATTCCCGATTTCGCGAAAAACCACATCCGGCGCATATTTAAGGATCAAGGGCATGCCGCGGCCCCAAGCTTCCACCATCTCTATGCGCCGGAACAGATCGGCGATTAATGGATTGCGGCGTTGGGAAACATTGCCTTTGCGCAGATCCTCAATGGTCAGGTTGCCGTATAATGTGCCGGGGTTGCGGATCTCCACTCGGTCCTTGAAAATTGCTATCTGAATGAAATCAGGGTCGTAATAGTCACGATGACAAAAGGCGTTGATGATGGCCTCACGCAGGGCTTCGACGGCGATCTCCGGCACGTCCACGCGACGTAACCCTTCAAGCCTCATACCGATATGGATGTTTTTAAGGATGTATTTCTGGGCCTCTTCAATCAGTTTGAGAATGTCACCGTCAAAGTCGTGCCGATCGATAATCGTCGAACTCTCGGTGGTCATAAAGACCGCACATCTCAGTTGGATGGGTTTTATGCCGAAAAAGAGCCTTGCCGGACTGAGCAATTTTCCATCTTTGATCAATTCAAGCTTGGAAAGTGCATTTTCCGGCGTATCCCAGGAAAGTTTTGCGCGCTCGACGAAGCGCTTGATTTTGGCTTGCTCCAGGTCGGCCAGGGTGAACTTGCCCGGTTGATTGTCCCAGCGCAGCGATTCCCGGCTTTGCGCGGCAATCATATTTTTCAGTTGTTTGACGTTCAGCTGGCGGTCTTCATCGGCCACCCGCATAAAGACTCTGCCATATGCAAAATAAGGCGTCTCATCACCGGCGAACTCAATTTTGATGCATCGTTTACCATCGACGGTAACTTCTGAAATCTGTGGAAAGATTTTAGGCTCGATATGGGCGGCAATGGATTGGGACAGGTAGCGCAGAGTTTTTTCATTGGCGTCGATACCGGCGATGGTGCCGTTGTTGCGCACCCCGAACCACAGGGTCCCGGCCTGGTGCTTGTTCAAGATGGCTGCCATGGAAATCAGCCCCTGCTTGAGTTCGGCCAGGCTCTTTTTCAATTCAACGGTTTCGCTTTCCTTAAGCGGCTGTTTACTCATGCTGATCCTCAACCTTGTGTTTACAGCTCATAGCCCAGTCCTGCCAGGTTCTTGCGGATTTCCGACTCCAGGCGCACGCCCTCGGCGAACTGCTCTTTCAGGGCAACGGTCAGCCGCGCCATCTTCTCCTCGAAAGGTTCGCCGTCGTCTTTCTGCGGCGGCGCCCCCACATAGCGGCCGGGGGTAAGCACGAAATCATCGGGAAATCTTTTTATATTCCGGCGAACGGCACGTTTTAATTGTTTTGTTTCAACACCATAAAGCTCAGCGAGATCCCGATCGAGCAGCGCC
>CAYSUA010000178.1:0-10425 GCA_964433795.1 uncultured Desulfobacteraceae bacterium
AAACAACAGAAGCGATTGTGGAGACACTCAGTATTATGAAAGCCCTTCATAAAGAAATCCCCCCCAAAATGATTGATTTAAAACGCCTGGATACTTTGAACAGCTTTGTCTTCAATGTAGATTCTCCGTTTGAACTTGTGGAAGTCTACAGCCGGTATTTTTTAAGACAGGAACCGTTGGATACCCTTGACAGGATACAGGATGCCTTTATCGGTGCGTCCAAAGAAGAGCTCGAATCACTGGCTGGAGAGTTCTTGAATCCCAAGAAGGCTCAAATCTTTATTGTGGCGGACAAGACCATACCCATTAAAAGGGACGGGGTTCAAATTACCCTGGAAAAAGATTTGATTGCGTTGGCACGGAAACTTGAAATTCCTTTTAAAGAGATAGAATTAAGATAATTAAGGAGTCGGGGGCACTAAAAAGGGAGATTTTCATATGTCGGATGCTGCGTTTTATGGTGAGTTGAGAAACGGATCCGGATCTATGTGGCAGGCCATTTTTGACCATCCCTTTGTCAGGGGTGTCGGTGAGGGGAGTTTGTCCTATGATCGTTATGAGTTTTTCTTAAAACAGGATTACATATACCTCATCGATTTCAGTCGGGTCTTTGCCCTGGCATCGGCAAAAGCACATCAATTGGAAGACATGGGATATTTCGCAACCCTTTTGGATGCAACATTGAACATGGAAATGGATCTTCACCGAAAAACCTGTGATGCTTTCGGAATCACTGCAAAAGATCTTGAAACCACAGAACCGGCAATGATCACGACCGCTTACACGAATCTTCTGGTTCGCACCTGCTATGAAGGAACTCTGATCGATATTCTTGCGGTATTGCTTCCGTGCGCCGCGGGGTATGCCGAGATCGGACAAAAATTGAAATCCAGGGGACTGCCTGAAGATCCGCATTACCGGGAGTGGATCAACACTTACTCAGGAGAAGAATTCGTATCCCTTGCGGATTGGTTGAAGCAGAAGTTCAATCAGCTAACCATAAAAATTTCCGAACATTCCAAAGACCGTTTAAAAAGTCTTTACCTATCCAGCACTCGCTTTGAATATCTATTTTTTGATATGAGCTGGAACAAGGAAACATGGGCTGTTTCCTAAGTTAGGCCTGGGGTGTCGGATCTTCGGTGTTCAGCGTCATTTCAAGCTTATTTTTCTTTATGTATGTATCATTAGGCGGATTGCTGTTTTTCCGGGTATTTGAAATGATTTTCTGCAATACGGCAGCCACATCTTCAAACATGCTGTCGGTGAAACTGATATATCGAGGGTAAAATGAATGTCCGATTTTTATGGATTCTTCCTCTGCATCCGGAAGGATCATTATGATTCGCATATCTGAAATCAGTTCGCGAATGCCTTGGAGTCTAATTAAATCCTGCCTGTTTGATACAAAAACAACTGCCGCCGTGATATCGGTTTTTCCTTGCCTGATTCTGTTATAAAAGCTTTCAAGGGTCTGGAATATGCCGATGCTTTCCAACGGGATCGTTTTTACAACCGTGTTGCATAATCTTGTCCAGTTACTGTCTGGAACTGCCGGGCTGAGAAGTGCAATCATCTCTATTTCCTTATTAAAACTTCGCATTTAATGATTTTATTTATAAGATCTTAAATACAAAGACCATGCCAATTTTGATAACAATTCTCATTTAGAGATAATTGCAGTAATACCGGAATGATACAACGATATTAAAATAAGGGGGGATTCCTGGAGAAAAGGTATTGTATCCTATATTTGAGACAGGTTCCTAAATTGTGGAAATATTTTAATTTAAGAAACTATGAGCCTAACGGGAAATATCATGTTTTTTCATCAGCGCATACAGCCTCGATCTCGAAAGTCCGGAGGCATTGCAGGCACCCTGGATATTCCCCCTGTTCTGAGACATGAGGTCCTCTATATAGTTCTTTTCGTTATTTTCAGCATATTCCCGGTAGGAGGGGAAATGATCTTCATGCTGTTTTTTCCGGTGGATGGGCTCTCCGTTTGAAGAGTTTTTTTCGATTTCAGATCTTGCCGCACTTACCCGGATATTAATGGGCAGATGAATCGGCAGCAATACGGGATCGTGGAGGGCATTGATGAGAGACGTTTCAAGGGTGTTCACCAGTTCTCTCACATTTCCGGGCCATTCAAAAAGTTTTAGGGCCTTTAAGAATTCAGGAGACATACCTTTTATGCCTATATTGTTATGCCTGCTGAGCCTGGCCAGGTGATGCAGGGCAATATCCTCTATGTCTTCCGTATGATCGCGCAACAGCGGCAGATGAATTCGCGAGGTGTTGATTCGATACAACAGATCCCTTCGAAACTGGCTTGCATCCACCATTGCCGTTAGATCCCGGTTTGTGGCAGCCACTAATCGAAATTGACTTTTAATCTCTTGTTTTCCACCGACCGGTCTAAATCGATGCTCCTGAAGTACCCGTAAAAACTTTTTCTGGACAGAATGCGGGAGTTCTCCCACTTCGTCGAGAAACAGCGTCCCTTCATCCGCCTGTTTAACCAAACCGTCCTGGGTGGTTTCCGCTCCTGTAAATGCGCCTTTCATGTGGCCGAAGATCACACTCTCCACGAGAGTTTCCGGCAATGCTGCACAATCGACAACAACAAAGTTATTTTGGCTGCGAGTGCTGTTGTCATGCAGTGCTTTGGCAAAAAGCTCTTTGCCGGTTCCGGTTTCGCCGGTAATCAGCATATTTGCATCACTGTTGGCAGCACGAGCCAAGGCATCCATACAGCTTTTCATCAGAAGGCTGTTACCCACGATCCCCTTTCTTTTAAGGGCCACTGTGGTTTGTGCCGCGGTCTTTAGGCTGTCTCTGTATTGGAGCACTCGATTGATGGGGAGGTGGATCGTTTTGGGAGAAAGGGGTTTCTGCAGATAATCCCAGGCGCCGTTTTTGATGGCAATTTCCGCTCCGTCCGGGTCTCCTGCACCGGTTATGATGATCACTTCCGGTGATGTGGCTGAAGCCCGAATTCTCGGTATCACATCCAAGCCGCTCCCATCCGGCATGTTGACATCAAGGAGGACCACATCGAATTGCCCGGATACGGCGGTCTCAAGCCCTTGTTCCAGAGTAATGGAACAGACAGCATGATGATCCATTCTTTTGACCGTTTCAGAAAGAAGCGTGCACATTTGCTCATCATCATCTATGATCAGTACTTCAGCCATGGCGCCTTCCTTTTGACACGAACAGGCGTATCAGCCTTACGGAAATCGTCAAAAAGCTGACATTTTTTATCCAGGATATTTCTTTCGATTGATGCGATATTCCGGTTAAGTGTCTATGATAATACATATTTTGTTATCAAAGTAAATTATTATAAATCTAATTGCAATTGAGAATCCATTTCTTATTGATTTGCTTCGCAAAATCGGTGCCAGCCATGTGGGTCGAATACCGGGTTCTTAAATTAGTTGAAACCGGAACTATTTCATAGTATTCTATAATGTCTTGCTATGAGTGTGGAATGTTACATTTGAATGATGGACCCTCTTGGGAAGGGGTGGAAATTTGGAAAAACCGAGCGCCAGAATCAGAATTATACGTTTGCTGTGGGGCCTTATTCCTTGGGCGATGGTTGCCGGTCTCGTGGTATTTATCGTTTTCATGGGGCGGTATCTCGTTGAAGAACAAGGCCGTTTGGCTGAGGCAAAGGCATCGGCAATAAAAAAAGAAGTGCCGGCTGTGCGGGTCATCACCCTGAGCCTGAAGCCTCACCAACTGGAGGATAAGATCAGTTTGCCGGGAGAGGTGAAGGCTTACGAGGATTTGTATGTAAAAGCCGAAGTGAAAGGCCAAGTCATCAAACTTCATGTGAAGGAAGGACAATACGTCAAAAAGGGCCAGATTCTCGTCCGTCTGGATGATCGGGATTATCGCTCACGGTTGGCACGGATCGAAGCCAGCTATAAGTTGGCCCGATTAGACCGGGCCCGGGTGGCCACGCTGGCCAAAAAGAAATTTACGGCTGAAAGTAAGCTGGATGAGGCGTCTGCCCGTTTCGAAGAATTCGGTGCCCAACTCAAAGAGGCCGAGCTTGCATTGAATCGAACGACGATTGTTGCACCCATCAGCGGAAGGCTCAATGAATTGATGGCCAAGCAGGGAGAGTTGCTGGACGTCAATCAAGAGGTTGCCCAGATTCTCCAGATCGACAAGGTGAAGGTTGTCGTGGGTGTTCCGGAGAGCGATGTAGCGGCCGTGTTTGACCTGAAGAAAGCCAATGTGGTGATCGAGGCGCTTGAAAATCGAAACGTCGTCGGAAAGAAAATATTCTTTGCCAGACAGCCCAGGACCCTTGCGCGGCTTTATGACCTGGAACTGAGGGTCGCCAATCCGGACGGCAAAATATTACCCGGAATGTTCGCTCAGGTGGAACTGGTTAAAAAGGTTTATCCGAAAGCGCTTTCCGTTCCTCTCTATGCGGTTATTATAAAAGGCGATGACCGGTTCGTTTATATCGAAAAGGAAGGAAAAGCCCATAAAAAAAGGGTCGATCTCGGTTTCCTGACCGGCTGGCAGGTTCAGGTAAAATCCGGTTTGAATCCAAAAGACCGGGTTATCGTTGTGGGGCACCGGTTTCTGGATGACGGCCAGCCCGTAAAGATTATTAAGAACGTCAACTCTCCTGAAGAGATTTTCCAATCATGATCATCTCGGATATCGCTGTCCGGAAAAGAATTAGTGTCGTCGTTTTATCCGTTGTTGTCATTCTTGTCGGAATCGTTGCTTATAAAGCACTCCCTCGAGAATCAGCACCGGATATAACCATACCGTTTGTTTTCATTCAAACCGACTATTCCGGTGTCGCTCCCGAAGACATTGAAAAGCAGATCACGATTCCCATCGAAAAGAAACTCAAGGGATTGGAGTCGGTAAAACGCATCAAATCCTCCAGTACAGAGGGTAAGAGCTCCATTGTCATCGAATTTATTGCCGGAACCGACATCGATGATGTGCTCACCAAAACCAAAGACAAGGTCGACCTGGCAAAACAGGATCTTCCCTCCGACCTTGAAGACGATCCGGAAGTCTTCGAAGTCAATCTGTCGGAAATGCCAATCATCGTATTGTCGTTATCCGGGAATGTGGGATTGGTTCGGCTTAAAAAAATCGCCGAAGACCTGGAGGAAGATATCGAGTCGATTCCCGGCGTATTGGAAGCAAATGTGACCGGCGGGCTTGAACGAGAGATTCGGGTGGAACCGTACCCTGATCGATTGGCCTACTACGGGTTCCCCATTACCAAACTGCAATCCGTCATAGCGGAAGAAAATACAAATGTGTCCGGCGGCGCCATCCGGATGGCGGACGGCCGGTTCCAGCTTCGGGTGCCGGGTGAATTTGGGAGCCCAAATGAAATCTATAATCTTGTGGTCGGTTTGCACAACGGCCGCCCCGTATATTTAAAAGACGTGGCCCACGTGGCGGATGGATTCAAGGACGAAGAAGGCCGCTCCCGGTTAAACGGTCGGCAAGCCATAAATATTCAAGTCAAGAAACGTGCCGGTGAAAATATCCTTTTCATTACCGACCAGATCGATGAACTGATCGAAGAGAAAAAGGCGCTTTGGCCGGCGGGTACTCATATCACCAAATTGATGGACCAATCCAAAGATATCCGGGTGATGGTTGCCGATCTGGAAAACAATATCATTTCCGGATTGATTCTCGTGGTGGTGGTCCTGCTTTTTGTGCTGGGGATGCGAAATGCCATCCTCGTGAGTCTTGCCATACCTTTTTCCATGTTCATCTCCTTTACCATTTTGCATGCAATGGGAATCACTTTGAATATAGTGGTGCTTTTCTCTCTCACTTTGTCTCTTGGCATGCTGGTGGATAACGCCATCGTTATCGTTGAAAACATCTACCGTTACATGGAGCAGGGAGTTCCCCGGATTCAGGCAGCGGTAAAGGGTACTGCCGAAGTGGCTCAGCCGGTTGCCGCCTCTACGCTGACTACTGTGGCTGCATTTATGCCCTTACTCTTCTGGCCCGGAATCATGGGAGAATTCATGAATTACCTGCCGAAGACCGTCATCATCACGTTGTTATCTTCGCTTTTCGTGGCTCTGGTGATCAATCCAGCCCTGACCGCCATCTTCGTGCGTCTCCCCCATGGTCAAAGCATGCTTCATAAAAATGGGTCGGCAGAGGATATAGAGAAAGCCGGTGAAAAACCGATTGTCGTTAAGGGTCCCCTGCTGAAAGCATATCGGGGCCTGCTCAATGGCGCATTGAATCATCGAATGGCGGTCATTCTCATGTCTTTTCTCTGTCTGGTGGCCCTTGCCATGACCTGGTTCTATCGGGTGGGTTTGGAGAAACCGGTGGAGTTTTTCCCCGATATCGACCCCATTGCCGCTTATGTCAATCTGGACATGCCGGAAGGGTCTGATCTTGAATACTCCGACCGGATCGCCCGGCAGGTCGAAACCATCATCTGTGGAGAAAACGGAACCGATCTTCCATCTGCCACGGTTGATCCGGCGGAATGTCTGTCCCGACCGTCTGAGAAAAAACATCACACACTGGCCGACGGTAAAAAGTATATGGGCCCCACAGACTTTTCCACTGTAAAGCACGTCTATGCGAGAACGGTTGCGAAAACGGGCGGAAGTTCGGCTTTTGAAAACAACTCCCCCAACCACATCGGCATTCAGTTTCACGACATGGAAGAACGTATCGAGCCGTCTTCTCAAACTCTGGAAGCCATCAGAAACCGAGTTAAAAACATTCCGGGGGCTGAGATCACCATCTCCAAACAAGAGGAGGGCCCACCCACCGGAGCCCCTATCAACATTGAGATATCCGGAGAAAATTTCGATGCGCTGGGCCGGATCGCCCAACAGATTCGGGGGGTTCTGGAGAAGATTCCATTTGTCCAGGACATTCGTGATGATTATGTGGCCGGTTCTCCCACCGTCAAGGTGCGTGTGGATCGACAGCGAGCCGCCCTGCTGGGGCTGTCAACCGATATTGTCGGTTTTGCCCTCAAGGTTGCGTTCAACGGAATCAAGGTTTCCACCTACCGGGAAGGGGATGAAGATTACGATATTACCGTTCAACTGCCGGAATCGGAGCGTCGGGTCACCGATGTGCTGAGAGAGCTGCTTATTCCAACCACCGAGGGACTGGTCCCCCTGAGTACCATTGCGAAGTTTGAGGTGTCCGGCGGGTTGGGCCAGATCAATCGCATCGATCACGAACGGGTGGTAACGGTAAAAGCCGACGTGGACGAGCGGCATATTCCCGGACCGGTTGTCCGGGCCCAGGCAGAGGAAATTATGGCCAATCTTCCACTGCCCCCCGGTTTTAAGGTCCGTTTTACCGGAGAATTCGAAGAACAGCAGCAGGCCGAGGCGTTCTTGTCAAAAGCGTTCGGCGCTGCCCTGTTTCTCATCGTACTGATACTGGTCTCCCAGTTTAACTCTGTGGCACAACCCTTGATCATTATGACGTCGATCATACTGTCGCTGGGGGGCGTCTTTGCGGGACTGGCCTTTATGGAAATGTCTTTCGGTATCATCATGACCGGCGTGGGAGTTATCTCTCTGGCCGGTGTGGTGGTTAACAATGCCATTGTCCTCATCGACTATACCAACAAGCTCCGCGAACGTGGACTAGCCGTTAGAGATGCGATTATTGCCGCCGGGTGTACAAGGCTGCGCCCGGTCCTGCTAACCGCCATAACCACCATCCTCGGATTGCTGCCTATGGTTACCGGTATTTCTTATGATTTCCACGTAATGCAGCTATCTACCGTGAGTGAATCGACCCAGTGGTGGGAATCCATGGCCAGCGCGGTCATTTTCGGGCTGGCGTTGGCCACCATCCTCACCCTTGTGGTTGTTCCCACCCTCTATTCGCTCGTGCAAAGCACCAGCGAAGCTGCCGGAAAAAGCGTGAGACGAATTCGACAGGCATACTGGGCGCCTTATTATCGCCTCACCGGAACTAAGCCGGAGGAAATGGATGCCTAGAGCGATATGTAAATATCTTGGTGCCTCTATTTGCACCCTCATCCTGAAAATCGAAATCCAGTTAGAATACAAGCTGAAAGCTGAAAGCTAATAGCTCAAGGTATGATTACGCCATGCAAGCAGATCGATCTTCAATGCAGAATTTCCCACCTGACTTGACATAACTAACAGGAATCATTTAGATACTGAAAACAAGGATTGAAATGCCAACTGCCGATCTTTGCAGTCGATGCTGAAAGGGACGACCATGCGCATGCTGGAAACATCTTCAGACCGGGCCAGGAAGGATTTGTTGAATGTTGCTCTATTCGTGATCGGATGCACCATACTGGCTGCGGTGTTAGATTTTTTCGAAATGTTCCATGAACTGAGCCGTAAATTAGAGCGTTTTGAGTTGGACGAGTTTGTTCATTCGTTTCCGTTCTTTGTGGCCATCGGCCTGGCCTGGTTTGCCTACCGTAGGCTTCGAGAAGCAAAGATGGAGATACTCTTTCGGAAACATGCCGAAGAATCTCTCCGGTTTACCCAATTTGCCGTGGATCATTCGGCGGATATGAATTTCTGGATGGATGAAGAGGCTCGCCTGGTGTACGTGAACCAGGCTGCATGTGATACCCTGGGATATTCGAAAGAAGACCTGTTGAAAATGACCCTGCTTGACATCGATCCGAATATCAAGAAAGAAGAGTGGCCGGAACGATGGGCAAACATGAAACGTGCCGGGGAGCGGGTTATGGAGACCAGCCAGCTTACCAGAGACGGTAAGCTCATTCCCCTTGAAGTCCGGGGCAACTATGTGGAATTTGAAGGCAAGGGATACAACTGCGCGGTTGCCAGGGATATTACAGAGCGAAAAAGCCAAGAGCAGGCACTCCGTAATAGTGAAGAAAAGTATAAAAGCCTATTTGCAGAATCCAAACGGGCAGAAGAAGTCTACCGGTCGCTGATCCATTCATCCGCCGATGCCATCGTCATCACCGATCTCTCCCTAAAGGTCAGCTATATCAGTCCTTCATTCACACAGATCTTCGGATGGGATTTAGAAGAGCTGGAAGGTAAAGACCTGCTGAATATCCCGGAAAGTGAAAAAGACAGGACGGATTCGATCTTCCGAGAGGTGATTGAATACGGAACGCCGTATCATGGTTTTGAAACCAATCGGTATACGAAAAATGATCAGCTCGTTGAAGTGAGCATCAGTATTTCCCGTTTTGATGATCACGAAGGAGAACCCACAGGGCTTCTCATCATTGTCAGAGATATATCGGAAAATAAAAAGCTTGAGTTTCAGGTACAAAAAGCCCAGCGCATGGAGGCCATCGGAACCCTGGCCGGGGGGATGGCCCACGATTTTAATAACCTGATGATGGGAATGCTCGGAAACATATCGCTCATCCTTTATGACCTGGACGAATCCCATCCACATTATCAGAAGCTGAAAAACATCGAAAAACAGATTGAAAACGGTACGGAATTAACCAGTCAACTGCTGGGTTACGCCAGGAAAGGTAAGTATGAATCGAGACCGGTAAATCTCAACACCGTGGTTCAGGACACCCTTTTAATTTTCAGCCGAATGAGAAGGGAAATTAGAACGCATCTTGAGCTTTCGGACGACATTTTCGGCATTGAAGCGGATCACGGCCAGATCGAACAGGTGTTGATGAATCTTTATGCCAATTCGGCTGATGCCATGGCAGACGGGGGGAATATTACCGTTAAAACAGGAAACGCCTCCCACCAGGTTATGGACAACAAGACCTATAATCCGAAACATGGCAATTATGTACTCATCGAGATTGTCGATACCGGTTTCGGTATGGATGAGCAAACCATATCTCGAATATTCGATCCGTTTTTTACCACAAAAGAAATGGGAAGAGGAACCGGACTCGGCCTCGCATCCGTATACGGAATTGTAAAGGGGCACGGTGGATATATTGATGTAACCTCGGAAAAGGGGCAGGGGAGTAAGTTCAGCATTTATCTCCCGGCAATGGAATCCACAGTGAAGGAGCTTTTCGAAGAACCGAAGCACATAGACCCAATGAAAGTTACGGTGCTTTTAATAGATGATGAGGAAGTGGTCATCGACGTGGGTGTCCAGATGCTCCAAAAATTCGGTTTTAATGTGCTCTCTGCTGCCAACGGGGAAGAGGCGCTGGAAATCTTTGAAAGAAAAAGGGATGAAGTTTTGCTGGTAATCCTGGACCTGATCATGCCGGATATGGGAGGCGGTGAGGTATTTGACCGGTTGAAGGAGATTGCTCCCGGTGTGAATGTGCTCCTTTCAAGCGGCTACAGCCTTGACAGCAAAGCGAAAGATATTCTCAATCGGGGCTGCAGGGGATTTATTCAAAAACCCTTCAATATGAATCAATTGATGGAAAAAATCGTAGAATTACTTCCT
>CAYSUA010000179.1:0-10401 GCA_964433795.1 uncultured Desulfobacteraceae bacterium
CCGCTTTGGTTTCAGGTGCATCCGGAGCAACCGGTTCTTGTTCCGGCTTTTCTTCCGCTTTGGTTTCAGGTGCATCCGGAGCAACCGATTTTTGTTCCTGTTCTTTTTTCTGGGCAGCTGCCTGGGCAGCTTTGGCCTCTTCCTGTGCAATCTCTTCTTTGATCTGTTCCATATCCACGCTATCAGACAGGAGAACGGTCATATATTTCATGATCCGATCGTCGATTCGAAACAGACGTTCCAGTTCATCCACGAGAGCACCAGTCCCACAATAATCGAGCCTCACATAGTACCCTCGGAATTTCTTCTTGATTTCATAGGCAAGTTTCCGGGAGCCCCATTCATCAACCAAAACCAATATGCCCTGTTGGTCGGAAATCACTTCTTTCAACCGATCCAAAAATTGATTTCGATCTTCGTCCGAGACATCCGGATCTACAATGATAAAAGTTTCGTACCGTTTCATTTACCCTCCTTTTGGCTGTAAAGCCCAGTTGTATTTTCTGAGCAAGGAAGCTCTCAATACAAAATTGCATAAACAATTAACTTAATACGATTAATCACCATAAGTCAATATTAAATTAATTCTCAATCGCTGCCTTCCAACCGTCGGTTTCATAAAAAAGGGTTAGCCCTTTCAACGGGCTAACCCGTAATATCCCTGGTGGGCCGTGAAGGAATCGAACCTTCAACCTACTGATTAAGAGTGAGATTGTAATAATTACGGCCACTTACCAATATCAAACAACATACAGATATATAAAAGAAAAATCGAAAAAGCTTTTTATGGTTTTTTAGGGCTTTTGTCAATGTTTTTTGATATTATGGTTGCAAAATGGTAGCAGCTTTTAACGCTGTTTTTCTGACACCAAACTTCAAAAGGGCAGGAAATTCGTTTTATGGCTTTGCGGGGTATTTTATGGTATTTTACTGTGCAAACGAGTTGGTGAAGCTGATAAATGAATAGAGACGATCTGCAGCGCATATCAAAATTGCGAGTGAAAGAGGCCAGGGCTCTTCGTGATAAGGGTTTTTATTCCGGCGCTTATTATTTATTGGGCTATGCCGTTGAATGCGCCTTGAAGGCATGTATCGCGAAACAGATCATGAAATATGATTTCCCGGACCAAAAAATGATTAACAAGAGTTATACACATAATTTAGAACAGTTACTGAGTGTCTCGGGTCTGAAACTTCAACTTAAGGATGAAATGGATGTAAATCCTGATCTTGAGCTTAACTGGTCAATAGTAGCCGGGTGGAATGAACATTACAGATATGAACATCATATATCCAAGGCAACTATGATTGATTTCTATCGTGCCGTGGCATCAAATAGAAATGGAGTTTTAAAATGGTTGAAGAACTATTGGTAAAAGATGTTTTGACAAAAGAGATGGTTGAAGGAGGGAGGGAGTTAGTTCAGCATCTCGATAGGGCAAAAATAAAAGTAACAAGCGCTTTATGGTTCTTTATATCAGAATCGAATACCTGGAAATTATTAATTGCCTCGCCTGAAGTAAACAGAACCGGCCCCAGAAAGCTATATGAAAAAATAGTGGATGTTCTTTCGGAAATTCCTGCTCAACGCCGCTTGACATTATCTCATATCCAGGTTGTTCAAAACAATGACCCTATTGTATCCTCTTTGCGTTCGGGAATTAAAACAGGAAAAAATCTTTCCGGCGTTGGTGTTTATGGAAGCACTTACGTTTCCCAATATATTGATGCCGCTTTTATTTATAGAAGCACTTAAGCAATGTAGATCTTGAATATAAATTACCGGGGATAGCTTCTGCAGAGCGAAAGGCGGTTATCCTGGACCGCTTTTGAAGTAATTTTTCAGTTTCCAAGGATAGGTGCGGCGTGATCAGCTGGACCGACAAGCCGGGATATCCCTTCCCGGCTTCCTTGGATTTCACAAGGGGTCTGATTAAGGGAGATCAGATATGGAAATCGAAAAAGCAAAATATGAACTCTGGAACGATATTGAAAAACTAACCCTCCTCCAAGCAGCTTATCTTTGGTGCGGCGACGAACCACCAGCAGATGAATTAAAAGAACCACCCGCAGCTTTGAATAAAGCCCGTAGGCATATGCACTTACGTGTGCCACATAAATATCGATTTAAACCTAAGCGCTTACCACAAGCTGTATCAATTATTTTAAAGCAATTGATAGATGCAGTAGTTGGCGGTTGCTTGCACCTGAAGGACCACAACGAAGGAGACAAACTGCCCTATGGGATTAGCAAAGATTTTCGTATTTCGCCTGATTCCATAAACATGTACTCTGATATTTATGTGTTACGATCCGAATTGCGGCGATATGCGGAAGGTCATGGAAAGCAACCTGTATTTCTATTTCCCGAGGGGCTTTTAAATAAGAAAGATAAAACGGAAATCATGACTGACCTTATGCCAGGAATAGAGTTAATATGGAAATCAATTATGAAAACACCCTTTTCGGAAAGGGATGCCAGATCCCATGAGGAGAAAATGGAGCTCTGGAAACACGCCGCGCTAGATACAAGATTAAAAATTGAATCAGAATATCCATTGCTGAAAAAAGAGTTCTTCCCTGACAGCCTTTTTGACCTTAATACATCTACATCTAAACAGAGACGGGAGTTCATAGGAAAGCTGTTACGAGCTATACTTATTGACCAAGGAATTGAAGGTTGTGGGGATTATGAGAAAGTATATGCGGAATATCGATACCTTAAAAAACGGACTGAACAGACTAGTCCGTGATTAGTCCCATAAACACAGAAAAAACCAAACAACTATAGACATTTAGCAAATCGTATAAAATAACCGGTTAGGCGGGACGGGGAGATATCGACCCTGTTATTATAGCTCACATCCCTTATGGGATTGTGAGCTTTTTTGGTTTATTGGGTCTCATTTATTTCAATATATGGAGGAAAACAAAATGAATCAGCATCTTTTAAGTGTCATGAAAGAGCCACTGTTGAGCGTTGAAGAATTGGCGGCAAAGCTAAAGATAGAGCGTTCGTGGATTTACGATAAAACGCGTCGAGGGGAGATTCCTATGTTGCGGGTTGGGAAATATTGTCGGTTCCGACTAAGCGAGGTTTTGGACTGGTTAGATAAGAAATACAAATAGACAATGGAACCTTATACAAGCGGAGGTGCTTAAAATGCCTAAAGCACAACTCAAGATGGATCTCATTGTTGATGACAAGGGGAGTATCGTCGTCAAGGGATTTTCAGATAAAACGGCCCGGTACATGGGCGAGGGGGCGAAAGCGGTGGAGGGGTTTACATCCCGCCTGATGTCCATGCAGAGTGTGCTTATCGGCCTGGCCGGCGGCTACACCTTGGGGAAAATAGCAGAGGAGGCTTTGGATGTGGCTTCCTCCTTTGAAATGATGGAGCTCAAGCTCGATGTGTTGACCAAGGGGCGCGGAACCGAGACCCTGAAAGCCATGAATAAGTGGGCCTTGGAGATGCCGGTCAACACCCGCAAAGCCATTGACACCTTCTCCATGATGCTGGCGATGGGCCTGGATGTTCTGGACACCTGGAAAACCAAAATGACGACCCTGGTCGATGTGTCCGCCATGCTCGGCGAAGAAACCATGCCGCGCGTGGCGCGGGCGCTGGGTCAAATGAAAACCCTCGGGAAGCTCTCCGCCGAGGAGCTTAACCAGCTATCGGAGGCCGGTATCGACGCCCGGAAATACCTCACCGAGGCTTTCGGGATGACCGTTGAGGAGTTGAAAAAATCTCAGCATTCAATTGAAGAAATCATTGACGCCATCTGGAAGGGGCTTGACGCGGACTTCGGCGGCTCCGCAAAGAAAGCCCAGGACTCCTGGAAGGGAATGACCGCCACGTTTAAGTCCTACATGGAGGAGATCGCCCGCATGGGGATGGAGGCCGGCGTCTTTGAGGAGATCAAGACCCAGCTTAAGGGAGTAAACGAGGAGCTTAAAGACTGGATCAAAAACAACGATGAATTTCTCAAGCAGGAAATACCAAAATATGTGGCGAGTATAAAGGGTTCGCTGACGGCGCTCTATGATGAGGCGAAAAATATAAACACCACCACCGTCGGCGTGGGTATTTTGGGCTGGGTGTTGTACGGGCCGTTGGGTGGTGGGTTTTTCGCCTATACCAGTATGAAAATGAACGAGCTCAAACGACAGGTAGAGGAGCTCGGAAGCATCCACAGACCCGAGGAAAAAACGCTCCTGGAGAGATTGTTCGGAGACAAGGACGACGTCAGAAGCGGGATCAACGCATACATGAGCGGTTTTGAGGATTTAGCCAAGGCGATGGAAGCGGCAGCAAAAGCCAAGGAAAAACTGACTCGGACCAAGCCGACGGATTATATTAACATCCGACCCCCGAAAGATATGTCCGGATACGGTTTTGACGGCTTCAATTTACGTGGCGACATGAGCCGTTATTTTGACGACATTATCGCCGAAGCCAATGTGGCGGGAGAAAATCTGGCCGCCGAAGTTCTTGACCCGCTGGCTCAGGAGACCGGCTTTGTGTGGGAGGACTTCATCGCGCAGGGGAGAGAGGCCGCCGACGAGACCGCCTCCGTGTTTGAGGACTCATGGGAGGACATGCTCACCCGGCTCTCGGGCTCTTTGGGGCGCTTTTTGAGCGACCTTATCCAGGGGACCGCCGACGTGGGGAGCTTTGTGTCAAGCCTCGCCGGGGACATCGGGGGATATTTCGGCCAGGAGCTGGGGAATATGACCGGTATACCGGGAATGGGTTTCCTCGGCTCCACGCTGGGGACCATGGGCGGACAACTGCTCGGCTCGATTTTCGGCGGCGACCCCACCAAATACGAGGAGACCGGGAGGGCCTCGGCAGGCTGGACCGATGAGGGGTTTGCTTTTTCTTCACAATTTTCGGCGTCAAACGAGTACGGCGGACAACTGGCAAGGGGTTTGAATACCTATGTCAATTCCGTATTCTCGGATCTTAACGAGCAGATCGCAACGGCGCTTGAAACGGCGTCGCCGGAGCAGACCGCACGGCTTAAAAACATGCTGGGGTCCGTGTCGTTTGCCCTCGGCGCGATCTATAAATCCGGGTTCCAGGGGTTTTCGATCTCGGAAAAGGGAGACCGGGAGGCGGATCTTAAAGGGATCATGGCGCACCTGGATGCACAGATCAAGGAGGCAACCGGCGGGCTGGTGGATCTTGCGGGCGGTATCAACAAGGTGGCGGAGGAGTCGCAGCTCGCCACCGATGCGACGGAAGCCAAAGCACAAGCCGAGGCGGAGCTCACGAACACCCTCCAGAGCGCCGCCAGCGCTTACAGCCGGGAGATTGCCGTTTTGGAGCGGGAGTTCATGTCCATGATGGGGCCTTACGAGGGCTTGAGCGGGCGGATCTCCGGCTTTCAGACATCCCTTGTCCGCAAGGACTGGGGAATCTCCGAATATAAGAACCGATACGACAAGCTGGCCTCAACCGGGGAGCAGAGCCTCGACGTGCTCCAGGAGCAATTCGACGTATTGCAGAGCATCGAGCGGCTCCAGGTCAAGGAGGTCCAGCAAAACGAGCAGATCGTCAACTCATTGGGAAACACCATTTCACGGCTTACCGGCGGCGACCTGGCCCCGGTGCAAAGCGCCGCCTGGTACGGGAGCCGATACGCCTCGCTCCTTTCCGCCTCCAGAACGGACCGGGAGGCCGCCGGTGAGCTCGCCTCTTTCGCTCCCGAATATCTCAACTACATGAAGGGCTACACGGACAACTACGCCTCGCTGGTGGCCACCGTGGCGTCGGACTTGAGCGGGATCCAGAGCTTTTACGAGTCCTATGACTTCGCCACCAATACGGGGCTCGCCATCACAACCACGTCCACCAACGATTTGTTAAAACAGGTCCACGATCGGTTGGGCGGTGTGATCGGCGCCATACAGGGTCAATATGCGGAGGCCCAAACAGAAGCAAAAGCAAGCGACCCCTACGGGATGGCAGCCGAAACCATCAGGGGGTTTTATGAGACCTATCTCGGGCGGGATCCGGATCCGGGTGGGTGGCAGAACTGGACCAATGCGCTGTTGGGCGGAAGGAGTACCGCCTCGATTATTGCCGGGTTTACCGGCTCCCAGGAGTACAAGAACCTTCACGGACTCCACCGGGGAGGCGCCACCAGCGGCCTTGACATCGTGGGTGAGCGGGGCTGGGAGTTTCTGGTGTCAAACCCCGGCTCCAGGGTTGTTTCAAACCAGGACTCGGTAAAGGCCATTGAGACCGCCGTGCATAGCGCCATCTCAAGGGCGGGCGGATCCGGAAAGCAGGAGATCGTTCTTCACAATCACATGTATTTAGATGGCCACAAGGTCAGCTCTAGTGTGGCAAAGCAAATGAGCCGTGGTCATCGCGATCTTGTATTTCAGGTAAGAAGATTAACGAGGTGAAGTGATGGAAAAAGAAAATGAAAAATTCGTACAAGTTAACTATGCCATAAACGCCTTAGTGCAAGTAAATGCTGTGCTTTTTACTACACTTTATTCAGCATTACCGGAAATTCGAGATTCACTCCGAAATATATTAAAGTCGCCACCACCTGCTCAGCAGGAAAACGATTATTATTATCGGGAAATGGTGGATATTATTCGGGGCTCAATTGAATCTTTTGAAGAAGCAGTCAGGGACTCAAGTCCCAATTGGTTTCAGGGATTGATAATCGGCGGGGGGGATAAATTATCTGAATCCCCCGAAGAAGAGGGTGAGTGATAAAAGAGGATTATTATGAATCAACGGCTTTTAAGCGAGGAGGAAAGGAAATGAAAAAACCTGAACCGGGTAGAATTCTTCAGATTATCTCAGCGCTCCCCAGTGTGTACGGGGTTTTTCGGCAAGCTGGAGGGGACTTGGAGTTTTGTCAGGTGTCTGTTTGGGCTCTTGTCGAAATCGAGGATGGTGAAATGAACGATGTCTATGGCTGCTTTGCCTGCGAGCTGGGTCTTGAATACTTTGAAACGGCGCGCAATTTCTTGGGCTACGCGGCATCGGAGGAGGACGCAGCGGAGCTGTATAAGGAGTCTGCGGCTGAAGGGTCGTGCCCTGACCATGATCACCCCTGCTCGATCGAGAACCCATGTGTTTAAGAGGTGGAACGGTTGGGGAACATCCTTTCACGGTGTTCGCAACTAAGAACACTGTGTTTTGATTAATTCTTTTTGAGCTATCATCGTGAGCTCAAACCCCGTACCCCGTATGGATTTAATCCAACCCAAGGTCCTAAACCATTGATATCAAGGCTTTCCGGTGCGGGTCCTTCCTGGACCATTGTTGGTAGCGGTTTCGAGAGGCGCGATCATCGGGCCTATTTATTTGAAAAAATGGAATGGAATATTGGAATCGGTGCGGTCTTGAAAGGTTTTGCTTATGGATGAGAAAAATTCGGGTGACATAGAGGAGCAGGTCAACGCACGGATCCGGGCGGAGCTCGAAAAGCTCGGGGAGGGAGATCCGGAGAGCGGACCGGTGATCACGTCACAACTCGTTAAGGAGTGTCTCAACTCTAACGAGACCGGCGACGGGATTTTGTATGCCGTGCTCCACCGTGACAAGTTTGTCTATAACAAATCATCCGCCGAGTGGTACGCCTGGACCGGCCATCACTGGAAACGCGATATCCGGGAGCGCTACCATGCCTATGTGGATAACGTGTGTGAGACCTACCTCAAGGAGGCTTTCTCGTTGACCGGTCTCATCGCCCAGGCCAGCCGAGAGAGTAAGAAAGAATTGATGGACCAACTCCAGGACTTCCAGCAGCGGATTTATAAAAGGGTCTGGAGCCTCCGGAGCGATAAGCGCCGGAATACCTGTATTAAGTTTGCTCGGAACAACAAGGATTATCCGATTGACATCGAGGGCGACGAGCTGGATCAAGAGCCATGGCAGCTACCTTGCGCGAATGGCGTGATCGATCTCCGGACCGGCAAGCTCAACGACGGTCGACCGGATGATTATTTGAGCAAGGCAAGCCCCGTCGAGTTTGTCGATATCGCTACACCGGCTCCCCTTTGGGAGCTTTTTTTATTGGAGATTTTCGAGGACGACAAGGACCTGGTGGAGTACCTCCAGCGGTTGCTGGGGTATGCCATCACCGGGCTCAATAAGGAGCACGTCCTTCCTATCCTTTGGGGACCGGGAAGAAACGGTAAGGGGACCATTGTCGAGATGGTCAACCATGTGATGGGAGAGCTCGCAGGTCCGATACCCACGGAGATGCTCCTCGACCAGGGGAGAGCGCGGAGCTCCTCCGGACCGACTCCGGACATCATGTCATTGCGCGGGCTCCGGATCGCATTTGCGAGCGAGTCCGACGAGGGCCGGCGCTTCTCGCCGTCGCGTGTCAAGTGGTTATCAGGCGGGGACACCCTCACCGCCCGCAATCCTCACGACA
This sequence comes from uncultured Desulfobacteraceae bacterium, assembly GCA_964433795.1. GTDB lineage: Bacteria > Desulfobacterota > Desulfobacteria > Desulfobacterales > SURF-15 > DUZK01. The sequence continues at coordinate 8,419 of CAYSUA010000179.1, forward strand.
AATATCCTGTCACCTTCAACACCACACACACGCTTTTTATGCTCACAAACGACAAGCCGCAGGCCCCAGCGCAAGATTTCGCCTTTTGGGAGCGCGTCCACTTGATCCCGCTCCGGCTCAAGTACGTCAACCGGAAGCCCAGCGGCGAGAACGAGCGCGAGGCCGATCTGGATCTCCTGGACAAGCTTAAGGGGGAGGATCCGGGGATTCTTGCGTGGATGGTGCGGGGCTGTATAGCGTGGCAGAAACAGGGGCTCAATGTCCCCCGGAGCGTCAGTGAGGCCACCGCAAAATATCGGCGAGACGAAGACATCCTCGAAGATTTCTTTGATGTGCGCTGCTGTCTGGATCCGAAAGCGTCTATGCTGTCATCTGACGGATACGCGCAATTTTCGGAATGGTATGCTGAGAATATGGGGAAGAAGGTGCCGAGTCAACGCTGGTTCGGATTACGAATGACAAAGCGGTTCGAGAAAAGTACATCAAGCCCTTACACGTATTTTGGGATCGGTTTATTACAATGATATTAAGGCGTTATAGTGTTATCCACCCCTTAATTTTCCTTAGAAAATTAAGGGCATATATAAACTCATTAATAATATCGGTATATTACAAAGATTTTAAGACTCTTATTAGACCCCTTAGACCCCTTAGACCCTTGGAAGTATACATTCAAGAAAAAGTAAAAAGTAGTACTATAGAGAGAGTTGCCTAGGGATCCAAGGGTCTAAGGGTGGGTAAAGGTTGTAACTATCTAAAATAATATAACATAAATTCCGACCCTTAATTCCCCTTGTCACCCTTGGTTTGATTTGGGAGGGGGCGGTTGAGGAATCACTACCATAGCTCTTTGAAAATCGAATACCTGAAAAGGCGGCGGGTGAAGCCCCGGCCGGAATAGGTGGCTAAGTGTGGGCAGCGGGCTTATAGGAGGCCCGTGAGACACTCCTGGATAACAACCAGGTAGGAAGCGCCAACCGAAAATGGCGTTTTATTCTTAAACCTCGGATCAATCATCAAGACTGGGGATTTTGGATATCGTTTGTCGATGAACCCTCCGGGAAACATGCTGATAATACCTCATGAGGGTTTCGGGTCTGGATCCCACAATTTCGGCGAGTGGTTTGATATCGACCCCCTCCTCCAACGCCGTGGTCACAAAGCGGTGTCTGATGTCATAGGGACGGATCCTCCTCTTGATTCCAGCCTTTTTTAAAGCGCCACGCCATGCCGTATCGATCTTTTTGATCGGTTTTCCGTGATAGTGAATTAGCGGACCGGATCCCTTATCTTCTTTCTGCCATATTCTCAGGTCCTCCAAAAGATCCTCATGGATCGGGACCAGCCTTCTGTCTGCGCCGCCCTTTTTTGCCGAGATTACCAAAATGGTCCGGCCGTCAAGGTCGACGTTACCCTCCCAGGTCAACGTGAGCAGCTCAACGGCTCCGGGACGAAGACCCAGAAAATAACTCAATTTAATGGCTCTGATTAGGTGCTTGCTGGAGTTTTTTATAATGCTTTTAATTTCGGCTTTGGATGGCGGTCTGATGATTTCATCATCCGTATCCGGCTTTTTGTAATCGCGGATGGGGTTGTGCTCTATCAGTGGCGGTTTACGGTTTGCGGCATAGCTCATAATCGCCTTGACATCGGTCAGCTCCCTGGCGATTGTGCTGTACTTGACGCCGACTCTCAGGGGCCGGCCCTTGTTGTCCGTGACGATGTCGGAGCGCCTTTTTGTCACATAGTCGTCAAGGTCTTGCTCCGTGATATGGACCGCTTTTTTATCCCCAAAAAAGGGCAAAATGTTGACGTTAAGCCTGATACCCAACTGTTTGCGGGAATTTGGGCTGAAAGGTTTTTGGTTCGAGTAGGCAAGGGCGATTTCACCAAAGGTCTTTTTCACCGGCTCGCCGGGTTTGGACCCGAGCCCGAGCTCGGCGTTTCGCCTCCAGGCGGAGGCTTCGGCATCCGGCCCCCGCC
>CAYSUA010000180.1:0-10396 GCA_964433795.1 uncultured Desulfobacteraceae bacterium
TGACCTTTCCCGGCATGATCGACGACCCGGGCTGAAGTGAAGGAACGGTTATCTCCCCAATGCCGCAACGGGGACCCGATGACAGCCAGCGGATGTCATTGGCAATCTTGACCAGGCTGACGGCCACTGTTTTCAATGCACCGCTGGTCTCAACCGCAGTATCCTGGGCAGCCTGTGCCTCGAAATGATTTTCCGCCTCTTTAAACGAGATCCCCGTATCCTCGGACACCAGCTCTATCACCCGCCGGGCAAACTCCGGGTGCGCATTTAGGCCGGAACCCACAGCCGTTCCCCCAAGGGCCAGCTCCCTAAGCCTGTCCTGGACCGATTGCAGCCGCTTAATACCCTGTTGGATCTGTCTCGCATAACCGGAAAACTCGTTTCCCAGACGCATGGGAACGGCATCCTGCAAATGGGTCCGGCCGATTTTCTTTACAGCCGCAAATTCGGAAGCTTTCTTCATAAGCTCCCCATAAAGCGAATCCAACGCGGGTATCAGGCGTCTTTCCATGGACAACAGGGTCGACAGATGGATGGTTGTGGGGATAAGGTCATTGCTGGACTGTCCCAGATTCACATGGTCATTGGGATGGATCGGAGTTTTTCCCCCTTTATTTCCGGTCAGAATTTCATTGCCCCGGGATGCAATCACTTCATTCATGTTCATGTTGGTGGAAGTCCCGGAACCGGTCTGAAAGACATCCACGATGAACTGATCGTCAAGTTTGCCGTCCATCACTTCCTGGGCAGCCGTTATGATTGTCTCGGAAATTTCTTCTTCCATCAGGCTCAATTCCCGATTCACCCGGGCCGCACATTTTTTGAGTAACGCCAGCGATCGGATAAAATCTTCCGGAAGGGTGAGGCCGGATATGGGGAAGTTTTCCGCCGCACGGGCGGTTTGAGGACCATAGTAGGCGTTATCCGGCACGCGAATGGTCCCCATGGTATCTTTTTCTTCTCTATACGTTATAGACATGGACATCCGATTATTTTTTCATAAAAAAGACAGAGCGACACGCGGCGCAAGCGCCTGCGCTGCGCGAGCGATTTCCACAAATTTTCAATCGTCAATTCCGGTTTATCCGGGTTCGGCCTTATACGCTTTTAATATTCGAGCGCAACTGGGCGATTTGAAAACCCAGCCCGACACATTGCTTACCGGCCATGCAGATGTCGGCATCTTCAAGTTCGAGGTAAGTCTTCAGATAATGATGATCCTTTTTCAAATCCACAACCCAGGCTTTATTTTTTTCGTCATAATCAACCTTGATATCGATACCACATTCTCCGACATCGGGAAATACTTGTCTTATCTTCTCACACAACTGTTTTGTGTTATATTTCATGCCGCACTCCTTTCCAGGCGCTTCGCATTTGGAATCCCATCCAAGAAGGATGACGGATGCGTCAACTCAACCTTTTGTGATATTAAACATCAAATCCGCTGATGGCAATGCAGAAACCTTGTCAAGTCAAACACCAGCGGCTTTGAAGATAATCCGATTCGCGGACGTGTGAAACTCGTGCACGAATCGGATCACCTCCAAAGCCTCTTCCAATAAGCTACTTGGGCTTTGTCCAGAATTGTATAGTGGAAATCCAGAAACCATTATTCTAAGACTATACTAGAAGTGGCGCTTGCCTATAGCATGATTTCCGGTAGGGAGTTTACAATTGACACGACATGGTCTTTCTCTTATGATTTTAAACACTTTCGCTCAATCAGTTTTTTATTGATGCGGTAACTAGAGATACGGGGCCCCTCTAATATGAATTATTCAGGCATCATGGACGCGGATTACATCGAGAAACAGTATCGGTTGTGGAAATCCGATCCCGGCAAAGTGAGCCGTGACTGGCATTATTTCTTTCAAGGATTTGAACTCGGGCATGCCAAAGCCCCTGAAACGGCGCCGGCAGATGACGAAAAACAGGTTGTTAAACAATCCGGAGCGGAATCCTTGATCTACCGTTATCGGGATCTCGGCCATCTTCTGGCGTGCCTGGACCCTCTGGTCGCCTGCCCCACCGATCATCCCCTCCTGACGCTGTCTGCATTCGATCTTTCGGAAAATGATTTGGATAAAGCGTTCCATGCCCCCTGGTTTTCGAAATCCGGCAACGCCCCTTTACGGGATATTATCCAGGCCCTCAAGGAGACATACTGCCGTTCCATCGGTGTCGAGTACATGCATATCCAGGACCCCTCAGAACGACAATGGCTCCAGGATCGGATGGAACCGGTTCGAAACAAACCGGAGTTGGATGTTGAGACTAAATCCCGCATCCTTCAAAAGCTTTATCAGGCCGCACTTTTCGAGCGATTCCTAAACAAGAAATATCTGGGTCAAACCCGTTTCTCACTGGAGGGGGCCGATGCTGTTATCCCGCTGCTGGACGGTCTTCTCCAGCAGGCTTTAAAACAGGGTTGTGGGGAGGTTATACTCGGCATGTCCCACCGCGGGCGACTTAATGTTCAGGCGCATGTTTTGGAGAGGCCTTACGAAGATATTTTCAGCGAATTTGAGAGCTGCTACGATCCGGAAAATATCATGGGATCGGGCGATGTCAAGTATCACAATGGCTATCTTGCAGATATCGCAACGCCCGGGGGTTCGGATCTCCGTTTGTATCTGGTAAACAATCCTAGTCATCTTGAATCCGTGAACCCGACGGTTGAGGGATTCACAAGGGCGCGTCAGGATCTATCCGCGCAGGGAGACCGGCAACGGGTGCTGCCGGTGCTGATTCACGGAGATGCGGCCTTTTCCGGGCAAGGCATTGTAACCGAAACATTGAATATGTCTCAACTCAAGGGATATAGCACCGGAGGTACGGTACACATCATCATCAACAATCAAATCGGTTATACCACATTTCCGGATGATGCCCGCTCCACGCGATATGCAACAGATCCGGCCAAGATGCTGATGATTCCCATTTTTCATGTCCATGGCGAAGATCCGGAAGCCGTCATTCACGCCACCCGGACGGCCTGCGATTACCGCATGACATTCGGAAAGGATGTTGTCATCGATGTGGTCTGTTACAGACGCTATGGCCACAACGAAGGAGACGAGCCCTATTTCACCCAGCCGCAAATGTATCAACGGATCCGCGAAAGAGAGCCCCTGTTCAAAATTTACGGAAACACCTTATTAGAATCCGGCACCATTGAGAAAGCAGAAACGGAGCAGATCGAAACCCGCATCAACCGCAAACTGGATGATGCGTACCGGGCCGTACACGGCACTGAGTGCCCGTTTCCCGAAACCCGTTTTTACGAAAACTGGGACGGCTTTATCGGCCGATACTCACACGATTCACTTGAAACGGGGGTGAACAAGAAGACCCTGGTGTCCATTGCCCGGAACCTGAACACGCTGCCGGAAGGGTTCGCCCTGCACCCCAAGCTTGAGAAAATCTTGAAATCCAGGCTGGATGCCGTGGTTAAAGGCAAGGGGATCGACTGGGCAAATGCCGAGGCGCTTGCCTTCGGCTCTCTCCTGCTGGAGGGTTTTCCCATACGGTTAAGCGGCCAGGATTCCGGCCGGGGCACGTTCAGCCAGCGCCACAGTGTGCTGACGGATTCGAATACGGGTAACCGGATAATACCGCTCAATGCACTGGGTGAGAACCAGGCTGCGTATACCGTCTATGACAGCCTGCTGTCGGAGGCGGGGGTGCTCGGTTTCGAATACGGTTATTCCCTGGCCCAGCCCAATGGGCTGGTCTTGTGGGAGGCCCAGTTCGGCGATTTTGCCAATAACGCCCAAACCGTCATCGATTTGTATATTGCCAGCGGAGAAACAAAATGGCAGCGGCTCAGCGGTCTGGTACTGCTGCTGCCCCATGGATTTGAGGGCCTGGGTCCCGAGCATTCCAGCGCGAGGATTGAACGATTTCTTCAGTTGTGCGCACACGACAACATGCAAATCTGTAATGCCACCACACCGGCCCAGTATTTCCACTTGTTGAGGCGCCAAATCAAACAAAGATACCGTAAACCGCTGGTCATACTCACCCCCAAGAGCCTCCTGAGGCATCCCCTGGCGGTATCCGGCCTGAATGAACTCACATCCGGTTTTTTCAAAGAAGTCCTTGTAGATCCGGATGGAGCCGAATCCCCAAAACGGATTCTCCTTTGCAGCGGAAAGATATACTATGACCTTCTCCGCCAACGACAGAATACAAAGGCATCTCATATCGAAATTCTCCGCCTGGAGCAGTTATACCCATTCCCGGAGGAACAGTTGGCGCAGTCCATAATAAACTACAAAAAATCAGTGGAATGGTGCTGGGTTCAAGAGGAGCCGGAAAATATGGGAGGATGGCGATTTCTTCAGCCTTTACTGGAATCGGTCATCGGAAAATCGGTTTCCTACATCGGCAGGGAGCCGGCGTCCAGCCCGGCCACCGGTTTTCCCAATATATATAAAGAAGAACAAGCCGATATTGTGGAAAAAGCAATGCATTAGGAGTGTGTATGTCCATTGAAATAAAAGTTCCGAGTGTTGGAGAATCCGTATCGGAAGCTGTTCTCGCCCAATGGTTCAAGAAAGATGGTGATCACGTCCGGAAAGACGAACCGGTTTTTCTCATCGAAACCGATAAGGTCACCCTGGAAGTCGTTGCAGAATCCGACGGCGTTTTGAAGATCCTGGTGCAAGAAGGGGAAACGGTTCCCATCGGGGCGGTGGTCGGAAATATAAAAGCAGAAATTAAAGAAGAATCACGGCCGGAGGCAGAACCGAAAGTGCTTGAAATCCAACCGGAGCCCCAAGTCGTTGAACCGTCCGTTGAGGCCTTAAAACCGGCTGTTTCAGAGGAACCGATACCTCCCCTGGAGTCGCCGTCGATGGATATCGCAATCGCCATGCCGGGAGAAGATCGTCCCGTGCTTTCACCGGCAGTGAGGCGGCTGGTGGCTCAAAACGACATCAACGTAAATGAGATCGTCGGTACGGGACCCGGGGAAAGAATAACCAAAGGGGATATTTTGCTCCATCTGGAAAAATCAGAGGCTAGAAAACTCCCGCAAACACCGGAACCGGATCGCGTACAACCCAAAGGGGTTGATGCAGGCGACGGCATCGTTCGGAAGACCATGAGCCCCATCCGGCAGCGAATCGCCGCCAGGCTCCTGGAAGCCAAACAAAGCACGGCCATGCTCACCACCTTTAATGAAATCGACATGAGTCAGGTCAAAGCGTTTCGGGCGGAGTACAAGGAGAGCTTTCGGAACCGTTACAAGGTTTCCTTAGGTATGATGTCCTTTTTTATCAAAGCGGCCGTGACCGCCCTTAAAGAATTTCCGGAGCTGAATGCATTCATCGACGGGCAGGATATTGTGTATCATCAGTACTATCACGTGGGAGTGGCTATAGGAGCGGAACGGGGGCTGGTCGTCCCGGTGATTCGACATGCCGACAAGCTCAGTTTTTCCGAACTGGAACAAACCATCGTTAACTATGTAGAAAAAATAAAAGAAAATCGACTCGAATTGTCCGATCTGGAGGGCGGCACCTTCACGATCAGCAACGGCGGGATTTACGGATCGCTGCTGAGCACCCCCATTTTAAACACACCCCAAAGCGGTATTCTCGGGATGCACAAAATTGAAGACCGTCCCGTGGTCATAAATGGAGAGATTGTAATTCGACCCATGATGTATGTGGCCCTCAGCTACGATCACCGGATGGTTGACGGTAGAGAAGCCGTGTCTTTTCTGAAACGGATCAAAGAGTGCGTTGAATCCCCGGAACGAATCATGGTGGAGATCTGAAAATGGCAACCAAAGAATCTTTCGATCTTGTGATCATCGGCACCGGTCCGGGCGGCTATGTGGCGGCTGTTCGGGCATCTCAGCTGGGAATGAAGGTGGCCTGTGTGGAAAAAGAGAGCCGTCCGGGAGGCGTATGCCTGAATGTGGGATGCATCCCGAGCAAGGCGCTGCTCGATTCCAGCGAATATTTCCATCTGGCACAAAACCATTTGGCCGATCATGGCGTTCAAACCGGCAGACTCCGGTTAAACCTTCCGGTCATGATGGCCCGAAAGGATCAGGTGGTAAAGGATCTTACGGATAATGTCGGCAAACTGCTGGCCGGAAATAAAGTCAAAATATTCCAGGGCACTGCCAAATTGACGGATAAGAATCGGGTAGAGGTTAAATCGGATACCGGCAACCCGGCCAAAAGCATTCACCTGGAAGCGCCGGCCATTATTTTGGCCACCGGCAGCGAACCGGTAACGGTTCCGGGACTCGAATTTGACGGCAGGCACATCGTCAGTTCTACGGAAGCCCTATCCTTTGATACGGTCCCCAAACACCTTGGCATTGTGGGTGGGGGATATATCGGACTGGAACTCGGCTCCGTCTGGCAGCGCTTGGGATCCAAGGTAACCGTTATTGAAATGCTGCCGAAAATCGCCGCAGGCCTCGACGGGCAGGTGGCAAGAACATTGAAACGGTTTCTCACCCAACAGGGAATCGATTTCAGGCTTAAAACCAGGGTATCCGAGGCAAAGGTGATGAAAACCGGGGCAAAGGTTAAGGTTTTTCTGGAAACGGAGAAAGATAAAGATGCCTTGACGTGTGATCGGCTTCTGGTGGCAGTGGGGAGAAAGCCCCTGACCCAAGAGCTGGGCCTTGAAGCGGTCGGTATTGAAATCGATCCCCGGACCGGTCGTATACCGGTCGATGCATCCTTTCAAACCACCACTCCCGGTATCTATGCCATCGGAGATATCACAGAGGGACCCATGCTGGCGCATAAAGCGTCGGCTGAAGGGGTTGCCGCAGCCGAGTGTATTGCCGGACTGCCCGGAGAAGTCAATTACGATGCCGTTCCCTCGGTTATATACACATGGCCGGAAGTCGCAAGTGTGGGATTAACCGAAGATGAGGTCAAAAAACGCGAAATTCCTTACTGCTCAGGCACCTATCCGTTTTTAGGGACCGGGCGTGCCAGATGCATGGGGGAAACCGACGGATTTGTCAAACTCATTGCCCATGCAAGGACGGATCGCATTCTCGGCGTGCACATTATCGGCCCCCGGGCGGCCGACATGATTGCAGAGTGCGTCCTTGCGATTGAGTTCGGGGCAAGCTCCGAAGATATAGCACGGACGATTCACGGACACCCCACCTTCTCCGAAGCCCTGATGGAGGCTGCCGGCGCGGTTCGCAAATGCTCGATATACGCTTCATAGAACGCGTTGCTCGATCCTTGATGCTTGTCGGAGCGAAGCGAAGATCCCGCCTCTGCGGGGATACTCGATGCTGGATACTTGAATTAGGCTTTGGAGGTGATCCGATTCGTGCGCGTGTGATTGTCTGAGTGCATCCCTTAACGAGTTGGAATCGAATTTAATTTATGTTACAGGGGGACGAACGAAAAATCTTATCAATTATCCAGCAGAGGTGCAGCATGATTAAAATCAATGAAAACTACCTGAAACTCCAAGCGTCTTATCTGTTCAGCGACATTGCCAAAAGGGTTGCCGGCTTCCAGGAGGCCAATCCGGACAAGGAGGTTATTAAACTCGGCATCGGTGATGTCACCCGTTCCCTTCCGGCCGCTTGTATCGAAGCCTTCCATGAAGCTGCGGATGAAATGGCCGATGAAAGTACGTTTAGAGGATACGGTCCGGAACAGGGATATCCATTTCTAAAGGAAGCCATTGCCGAGAATGATTTTAAAGCCCGCGGGGCGGATATTTCACCGGATGAAATCTTTGTGAGCGACGGTGCAAAATGCGATTCCGGCAACATCCAGGAAATCTTTGCAATCGACAGCAAGATCGCAATCCCGGACCCGGTCTACCCGGTCTATCTCGATACCAACGTCATGGCAGGACGGTCCGGTGATTTTGACAATAACCGGTACCGGAACTTCACTTACCTGGAAAGTACCAAACAGAACGCATTCATTCCGGATCTTCCATCGGAACCGGTAGACCTTATGTATTTATGCTTCCCCAATAATCCCACCGGAGCCACGATATCAAAGACCCAACTGAAAACGTGGGTGGACTATGCCAAAACCAACAAGGCCCTGATTCTCTTTGACGCAGCGTATGAGTCCTTTATTCGGAATGATTCCCTTCCCCACTCCATTTATGAAATCGAAGGAGCAAAGGAGGTGGCCATCGAGATCCGCAGTTTTTCCAAAACCGCAGGTTTTACGGGTGTTCGGTGCGGATACACCGTCATTCCCAAAGAATGCATGGCCTACGATGTCAACGGCAATCCGCATCCCCTCCATTCCCTCTGGAATCGCCGTCATACCACCAAGTTCAACGGCGCGTCTTACCCGGTTCAGAGAGCAGCCGCAGCCGTATACAGCGAAGCCGGAAAAGCCCAGTGCCAGGAACGGATCGACTACTATCTTCGAAATGCCAAACTGGTCAGAGAGGAGATGACCGCCTTGGGATACGACTGCGTCGGGGGCGACAATTCTCCCTATATCTGGATCGACGGGCAGAGAGACTCCTGGGAATTTTTCGATCTTCTGTTGAAAAAAGCAGGGGTTGTCTGCACCCCCGGAGCCGGATTCGGTAAGTGCGGCGAAGGTTTTATCCGCATCAGCGCCTTTAACAGCTTTGAAAAAGTTCAACAGGCCATGACGCGAATCAAGGAAGCATTGGCATAGAGAAAGTACAAAAACCCAAAATTGATGTGACAACTCTCTGAATGGGGAACTCGGGCATTGGGATCATTCGACATGTTTGGAATCAATCCGATCTTGCATTCTTTGCGCGGTACAACCCCACCTCCACCATTACCTTTCACCGTTAACGGTCCGTATCGCTGGGTGCGCCATCCGCTTTATTTCTTCTGCTTGATCATGATCTGGTTTTGCCCAAACCTGACGTTGGACCGGTTGCTATATAACGTATTGTTCACGATATGGATATATATCGGCTCGTTGCTTGAAGAAAGAGACCTAGTTTCCTTATTCGGTACGGAATACCGTGAATACCAGGATAAAGTGCCCATGCTGATCCCCTATAGTTTTCGTCAATACAAGTATACTTTTTAATACAATCTGATTTCAAATGGTGAACTTTATCGTATTATCCGAATAATCCACGGTAAACAAAACTATTAGAAACAACATGACCTGCTCCAGATTGATACGGAAGGGAAGTCAAAAAATCCGTAGGTCTCACCATCCAAAAAGAAGATATGGGGGAACCTTATGAAATTACGCAGAAAGTATTTTACCGTCCTCCTCATGGCCAGTCTGGTTCCGTTAGCAACAGTCTCCTGGATCAGCCAGAAAGCCTCCTGGAAGCTGGGGGAGTCCATTTCGGCCCAGGCCCGAAAAACGCTGACGGAAACATTAAGTAAAGAGATGGTGTTTGCCACAGAGAATTATGCCAGGATCACTAATCGAGCAAAAATCTCTTTGGACTTCGCCCTTCAGATTTTAGCAAAAGAGGCCGAACGAGCTCTGATCCTACCTTCCCCGATACTACCCAATATCTATTTTGCAGATGATTTTGACGATTCCAAGGCCGCACCGAAGGACCTGGCTCCATCCTTAACTCACATGAAAATCTCGAAAGATGGAAAAAGCTCACCCAAACCTGTCAGTTACCATCACCCGAACTTTCTGGTGGCCCCGGGCGTTGCTCGAAAGGATGTTGGGACGGATATTGCCAGGTTTACGCGTCTGATTCCTACGCTGAAAAATATTGCCCGTGAATGCGGCGACAAGCTTTTTTGGATATACGCCAGCTTGGAAAGCGGCGTTCACATTTCCTACCCCGGTCACGGTGGATATCCTGAGGATTACGATCCTCGGGTGCGTCCGTGGTACATCAGGGCCAAGAAAAAGGGGGCTCTTTTATGGGGACCCCCTATTGTTGATGCCACAACCAAACAGTCGACCTTTACCGTTTCGGCGCCATTTTTCCAGCCGGACGGTTCCCTGGCCGGGGTGGCTGCCATAGACGTATTGATTCCGCATGTGCTTTTGGAAAGCGAGATCTCGTCGCAGTGGTCTGAAAGCATGTACTCCTTTCTGGTCGGCTCTGAGGAGAGTCGTGGTAGTGGAGAAGAAAAGTTATGGGTTTTATCCCAAGGGAAAAATGACCGTATAGTCAGAGATCCAAATAAAGGACAGCTCCTACCAGTAGGGAATAGTAAATTCTACGAATTGATCCGTCACTCAAAGAGTAAAAAGTCCGGATATATCGATATGCCGTATCAGGGAGTAGACTCATTTTGGGCTTTTGCAACCATCTTTCCTGATCTTCATTTCGTGATCGTAGTGCCCAAATCAGTGGTTATGGGTTTGCCCGAAGAGATCGGTGAGATGTTTTCTAGTTACACCCAAGGTCAGGCGGCCATCTCCGGAACAGCCGTTGTTTTGGCCCTTGT
>CAYSUA010000181.1:0-10263 GCA_964433795.1 uncultured Desulfobacteraceae bacterium
TCAAAGATATCTCTCTCCAAATTCCGCTTGCAGATGAAATTCATGTTACCGGCGGAGCGTTGAATGATGCTCTGATCGAAGCCAAGAAACAATGGATGCGGAATTGCACCTATGTTTTTGAAGAGCAATCATCCATGAAAGGGGCAGCGCTCCTTGGCGTAAAATATCTGAAGGGATAGTTCTTTTTCTGAAAATATCGCTTCATCAATACTCAGCGGCTGCATTGCGATCACGCCAAAGGCGGATAAACCTCATAGTTTTATCCCAGTAAATTCAACCAAATGTTCTGGGAAATTACGGGGTAATGTGACTGGGAATTGATCTTGCGATGTACATTTGAAAGAGTGAGTCCCAGTAAACCCGAAAAAGAGAGAAATTTGGAAGATTTTATCGACATCGCAGACACTTGATTCTAACCCATGTAATCATGACTTTTCGGTACCCTCAAAAACTTTAAATGTATGCTGAGGAGAGGGTCTCAAATTACCGTATAGCGGAGGGTAGTATTGAGCGAGCAGAAAACCAGGCAAGCGGATGCAGACGTTCTTATCATCGGCGGCGGCTTGGTCGGATCAGCTGTGGCATTAGGAATTGCGGAACGGGGCGCCCGGGTCATCATGCTGGACGAGGGTGACCGCGCGTTTCGAGCGGCCAGGGGAAACGCAGGATTGGTATGGTATCAGGGAAAAGGCCAAGGCATGCGACGCTATCAGGAATGGAGCCTTGAAGCCACCCACCTGTGGCCGGAGTTTGCAGAAAGATTACACCACTTGACCGGCATTGATGTTTCATATCAAAAGCCCGGGGGACTCAGTCTTTGTCTGGGTGAAGAGGGGTTTGAATCTCGTAAAAATTTGATGGAGCAGATTCGCCAGGAGGCGGCTGCGCATGCGTACGACTGTGAGATGCTGGATAGAAAGACCGTTCAGGAATTACTGCCGAATATCAGATTGGGCGACACGGTGGTCGGTGCTTCCTACTCCGTGCACGACGGCCATGTGAACCCACTATCTTTGTTGAGGGCCCTTCACGCGGGCGTCAAACGAGCAGGGGGCCTTTATTATCCCGGGCATTCGGTATTTAATATTAACCGGAAAGGAAAGGTATTTGTTGTTCAAACCCCCTTACAATCTTTCTCGGCCCCGAAACTGGTTATCGCAGCCGGAAACGGGACGGGTCGACTGGCAAAAGCGGTTGGGATGCACATCCCCGTTGCCCCTGAAAAGGGTCAAGTTCTGGTTACCGAAAGGACTCGCCCCTGTTTGCCGATGCCCTGCCACTCGTTTCGGCAAACCGCCGAGGGAAGCTTTCTACTGGGGTCGTCTCAGGAAAATATGGGGTATGATATTCAAACCAAGCCTAAAGTGATACAAAACATCGCAGACCGAGCGAAAAAGACCCTTCCCATGCTTGCGGATCTACGCATTGTCCGCAGTTGGGCAGCTTTAAGAGTGATGACACCCGATAAAATGCCCATATATGAAGAATCTGAGTCGTATCCAAAAGCGTTTGCCATTGCCTTGCACAGTGGGGTGACCCTGGCGTCACTTCATGCATCCAAAGTTGTCCAGTGGGTACTGGAAGGTGATCAACCGCAAGGATTTAAGAGCTTTAGCAGCAGGAGGTTTAATGTTTAAAAGAATAAATAGCATGGATGAGCAGACAGTTACCATCACCATCGAGGATAGGAAAATCAAGGTGCCTGCCAGTGACAGTGTCGGTGCCGCCATGTTGGCAGCAGGATTCGAATATACGCGGACTACGGCTGTAAGCGGAACTCACCGTGCGCCGTACTGCATGATGGGCGCCTGCTTCGACTGCCTGGTGGAGATCGACGGGATACCCAATCAGCAGGCCTGCCAGACCCTGGTACGGGAAGGGATGGTTGTAAACCTTCAGAAAGGCGCTATAGGCATCGACTCATGAAAACTCACTACGATCTTGTCATCATCGGAGCCGGACCGGCCGGTATGGCAGCTTCTGCAGAAGCTGCAAAATATGGACTTTCCACAGTCGTGCTGGGTGAGCAGCAGACACCCGGCGGCCAGGTGTATCGGACCATCGAGCAGATCGGTACGAATGTCATGAACATCCTCGGGCCCGATTACCAGGAGGGAAAAAACCTCGTGCGGCAATTTCGGGAAACATCGGTTGACTACTTGCCCGGGACCACGGTCTGGCAGGTGGAATCAGGGTCGGATATGACCGTCAGTTTTGTTTCCCAAGGAGACGCCCGTCAGGTCCGCGGGAAAAAGATTCTCATCGCCACCGGTGCCAGAGAACGGCCGGTGCCTGTTCCCGGATGGACCCTGCCCGGGGTGATGGCCGCCACCGCAGCCGATGTTCTGTTGAAATCTCATGGTATAATCCCGGATGGGGATACCGTACTGGCGGGAAGCGGCCCCCTGCTCTTTTTAACCGCCGTTCGTCTCATCGAGGCCGGTGCGGCGGTCAAAGCGGTGCTCGATACGACCCCGTTTTCCAACACCCTCGCTTCACTGCCGCATTTGCCAAAGGCCCTTCTCGCTTCGGAATACCTTGCCAAGGGTTTGGCCATGAAGCGAAAGATCAAGAGCAGCGGGACACCGATTTACCGTAACGTGAAACAGCTTTATGCCGATGGTACAGATTCCGTTCAATCTATCCGGTTCACAAGCAGGGGATCCTCCCGGGAACTTACGGTGGACACCTTGCTGCTGCATAACGGGGTGGTGCCGGATACCCAGATCTCTTCTCTTCTGGACTGCGCGCATACCTGGTATGAAGTTCAGCGGTATTGGCGGCCGGTTGTGGACAAATGGGGGAACACCTCTTTGACCGGGATCGGGGTGGCCGGAGATGCCGCTGGAATATCCGGTGCCAAGGCAGCCGAGGCATCCGGGCACATCGCGGCGTTGGAAGCAGCGTTTGCTTTAAATGTCATTTCAAAGGAAGAAAGGGATTTCAAAGAAACTCCTTTTAAGAAAACGATAACCCGGGAGCGGGCCGTTCGTCCGTTTCTCGATCATCTGTTTCGCCCGGATCCTGAGCTTCTGGTTCCGAGAGACGATCAAACCATTGTATGCCGGTGTGAAGAAGTAACCGCCGGCGAGATTCGAAAGGCTCTTGAATTGGGGGCCCTGGGACCGAATCAGCTTAAATCTCAGACCCGCTCCGGGATGGGACCGTGTCAGGGGCGCATGTGCGGGCTCACGGTGTCTGAAATCATTGCCGCCTACCGAGGGGTGCCGGTATCTGAGGTCGGTTATTTTCACATCCGCCCTCCGATCAAGCCGATTACGGTGGAAGAGCTCTCGAACATGCAGTTGGTTGAGTAGGGGATGGAAATTTAATTCTTGACTCATATTCCGAATCAGATACATTTACAGTGCAGAATCTTCAGTTGGCAGCGTTTTAACGAATCACACGAATAAAGGTTTTTATGACGTATCGACACCCCGGCTTCTTGAAACCGGAAGGTGTCCATGCTTGGAATCTTATCCACCTTATCCACTAAACCCATATAACAATTAAGGAGGAAGAAAATGAAATTTCTAAAAACCGGTGTTGTTTTGTTGACGGTGTTATTCTTGCTGTCGACCCCTTTTTCCGGTGTCGCAGCAGAGCCGAAAGGACCATTGGTACGGCCCATCGATTTGTTAGGCACCACCAGCGATTCCAACCCCATGCGGTATCAGATGATGCGTTACATCGTACAGTCCTGGAAGAAACTGGGCATCGATGCCTACATGAATCCCTTCAAGTATGAGGCCATGATCAAGCGCGCTTTCCGCTCGAAGCGATTCGACACCTACATCATCAACTGGGGCAGTTCCCTCATCCGGCTGGATCCCAACGTGTTCCTATACGATCACAAACACAGCTCCATGGCGGGCTGGGATAGCGTGAACGTCTCCGGATGGCAGAACGCGGAATACGATAAACTGGCCGATACCATGCGGAGCGAGATGGATGTCGCAAAACGCCAGAAACTGGTGTGGAAGCTCCAGGAGATTCTTTACGAGGCCCGGCCGGATCATTCATTCCTGCACCAGGAATTTAACCGCATCTATAACAAGCAGCGTTTTGCCGATCCCATTACCGCCCCGGGAGCAAGTACCAGCAGCTTCTGGACCAATCACTCCATCCGGCCTCTTACGGATCAAAAGGTGTTGCGCATCGCCGCCGCCAGTGACATCAAGACCTTAAGCCCCATCATGAGCCAGCTCTTTCTGGAAGAGTTCCTGTTGAGCCATGTTTACGATCTCTGCTACCGCATCGGACCGGATGGTAATCCTCAACCGTGGGCCGCCACCGGCGCCGAATGGTCGGATAACACCCATGTGGTCGTCACCGTACGGGACGGCATGAAATTCCACGACGGCAAACCGGTTACCGCAGAGGACGTGGCTTTTTCCTTTAACTACGCCAAAGAAAAAAAGGCCAGCCGGTTGATGGGCGCCCTTAAGTTTATGGATAAAGCCGAAGTTGTGGGACCGTCGAAAGTCAAGATTTCCCTGACAAAACCGGATGCAAGCTTCATGCTTCAAGGCCTTTCACGGGTGTGGATCATTCCGAAACATATTTGGAGTAAAGTCGATAACCCGGCTACGTATGCGAATCGAAACCCGGTGGGCAGCGGACCGTTTAAGTTTAAGCACTGGCGACCCACAGAAGAACTGGCGCTGGATGCCGCTAAAGATCATTTCAGCCCGCCCAAGATCGATGGGCTGATTTTTGCGGTCTACGGCAGTATCGACGCCTCCATGGGAGCCATGGAGCAGAACGAGATGGATGTGCATTATGATGCGATTCATCCCAAACAGCTCCACCGCTTCGAAAAACTGGCGTTTATCGAAATCGTCAAAACCTTTGCCTTCGGCCAATACATGATCATCATGAATAACCGCGTCGAGCCGATGAACGACAGACACTTCCGCAGGGCACTCTCCTATGCGGTGCCGGCCGAGGTGATGATCAAACGCGTGCTGGACGGACATGCACTGAAAGCCGGTGCTCACATTGCACCGGAGAATAAGTTCTGGCACAATCCCAAGTTGCCTGCATGGGAGTACAGTCTGGACAAAGCCCGCGCCGAGCTGAAAAAGGCAGGCTATGAGTGGGACAGCCAGGGAAAGCTTCACATGCCGGCGCCGGAGAACGACAAGCGGATCTTCGACAGTGTCGATAAATATCCGAAAAAACCCGTCGATTGGGGCCCCGGCAAGTAAGTAGCAGCAAACAAGTCGCAGTCGTAGCGGTGGCGCGGGAAATACAACAACTGATTCTCCGCCACCGCTTACCTTTCATTCTTGAATCGCGAGCAACACAGCGGATTCAAGCATAGAAGCGGAAGTATGTCGTCATGAGCCGATACATCCTAAGGCGCCTTGTTTTAATGGTGGTCACGGTTTGGGTGGTGATCTCCATCATTTTTTTCCTGTTTCGTTTGATGCCCTCCGAGCCCACGGCGCTTATTATCGGACCGGCCCTGAGACCCGAAGCGCAAAATGCGTTGAAAGAGGCGTGGGGTTTGGACAAGCCGGTTCACATCCAGTATGTGGTTTTCTGGAAGAACCTGCTGAAGGGCGAGTTCGGCATTTCGTTCCGGTCCCAGCAACCGGTTATGGACATGCTGGGGGGTAAAATATGGAATACCATCTCCCTGATGGGGATGTCCATGGGGCTCGCGCTGGTGCTGGGTACGGCCATCGGCACGGTGCTGGCCTGGAAGCGGGGTACGATTGTCGACTCGTTGGGGATTCTGATATCGCTGGGGTTTAGGTCGGCACCGGAATTTTGGACCGGTATGATCTTTTTGGGTGTCTTTTCCTACAAACTCCGCTGGCTGCCCATCGGAAAAATGCATACCGTCGGCTATGCCTATACAAACTTTTTTGAAAAGTTTTTTAATTGGGATTTTGCCTATCATCTCTTTCTGCCTGTTTTCACGATGACGATATTCTATATGGCCACTCCCATGCTGGTAGCGCGCAACGGTATTCTAGATGTGCTGCACGATGACTTTATAGAAATGTGTAAGGCCAAGGGATTGAGCAACACGCGGATCATGTTCCGCCATGCCATGCGAAATGCCATGTTGCCGGTGGTGACCATTACTACGTTAATGGTCGGCTTTGCCATCGGTGGATCCGTACTTCTGGAAAAGGTTTTTTCTTGGCCCGGTATGGGGCGGGAACTGGTCGATGCGGTTAGCTCTTCCGATTATCCCACGGTGCAAGCCTGCTTCTTTTTTTTGAGTATCCTGGTGGTGTTGGCTAATTTTTTAGCCGATATACTGTACGCCTATTTGGACCCACGGGTTAAATTGGAGTAGGAGAAACACACAATGAGTAATGCCAAATTCAGACGACTACCCACGGGATTCTGGAGCAGCCTGAAGCAGTTTCTGCTTGAACAGAAGCGCATTATCGCAGGCGACCGCATGGGGGTCGTGGGGATTATCATCATATCCATTTTTTTGCTGGTCGCCATGTTTGGTGAAACCATCGCGCCTTACGGGCCATTTGAGGTCTTTGAGGGCGTTGATGGATTTATCCTTGAATATCGCGGCCCCAGTATTGCGCACCCCTTCGGGTTGACCCAATACGGGGAAGACGTGTTCAGTCAGGTATTGGTGGGCACACGCATTGCCGTTGTTGTGGGGCTTATCTCCGCCTTTATGGTGGTTTTCGTGGGGGCCAATATCGGACTCCTGGCCGGTTACTACGGTGGGTGGGTGGACGAATTCTTCATGCGGATTACGGACATCGCCTACGGAATTCCTTTCCTGCCCATGGCCATCGTGTTGATGAGCCTGCTGGAACGCGGGGTTTCCAACATCATCATTGTTATCGTGCTGCTCTTCTGGCGCTCCACCTCCCGCGTTATTCGCTCTCAAGTGTTAACCATCAAAGAGAGGCCGTTTGTCAACTCCGCACGGGTGGCCGGCGCCGGTAATTTCCGTATTATTTATCAACACATTGCTCCCAACGTGATGCCCATGACCTTTTTATACGTGGCGTTTGCCATCGGATGGGCGGTACTGGCGGAAGCCAGCATCAGTTTTTTAGGTTTCGGAGACCCTGATTCCATCAGCTGGGGGCAGATATTACATCAGGTTTTCGCCAATAACGCTTTCCGGGAGGATTGGTGGTGGTATGTTCCGCCAGGTGTGTGCATCATGCTGTTTGTCATGAGTGCGTTCTGGATCGGACGCGCCTATGAGAAAGTCGTAAATCCCCGGCTGCGGTAGTGATACCAATGGACCAACGGGCAACGATAAAGTGATTCAGGAGAATAGGGTTGGCGCTGTTAGAAGTAAAGGACCTTAAGATTTATTACCGGATACCGGCCGGGATCGTGCGGGCCGTAGATGGCGTGAGCTTTGAGCTGGAGGGGGGACAGACGCTGGGTTTGGTGGGTGAGTCCGGCTGCGGGAAAACCACTGCCGCAAAAGCCATTATCGATCTGCTGGCGCAAAACGGATGGATCGAAAGCGGTGAGATCATCTTTAACGGCAGAAACGTGGTGGGGCTCAGCCACGATGAAATCATCAAGTATCGCTGGGAAGAAGTATCCATGATATCTCAAAGCGCCATGAATTCCCTGGATCCGGTGTATCGCGTGGGGGATCAGATTGTAGAGGCGATCCAGGCGCATCGTTCCATTTCCAGGGCAGAGGCCTACCGGCGTGTCCATGAGCTATTCGACCTGGTGGGCCTGGCTCGAGAAAGAGCACGGGATTATCCTCACCAGTTCAGCGGCGGGATGAAACAACGAGCCGTTATCGCTATGGCGTTGGCGCTGGACCCACTGCTTATCATTGCAGACGAGCCCACCACCGCTCTCGATGTGCTGGTCAAAGACCAGATAATAATGAAAATTAAAGAACTGCTCAAGAAACTTCAAAGCGCCATGATCCTCATCACACACGATATATCGGTGGTGGCGGAGACTTGCGAGCGTATGGTGGTCATGTATGCGGGGAAGGTAATGGAATACGGGGATACGGAAATCATTTTTACAAACCCCTATAATCCCTACACGCTGGGGTTGCAGAATGCATTTCCAAGTATTATCGGTTCCAAGCGGGATTTGATATCCATACCCGGCTCCCCACCGAACCTGCTCGATCCTGCCGCCGGCTGCCTCTTTGCCGAGCGTTGTCCCTTTGAAACCGATATATGTTCTCAGGACGCACCCGTTTCGACTGAAGTGGAGCCGGGACACTATAGTTTCTGTCATCATATTGATCGAATAGAAGACATGCGTGAGCGGGCAGGCCATGGAGCCACCTGGGAAAAAAAGGGAGTCATTTGAATAGCATCAGCGGACAATCGGCAGACGATCACATCATCGAGGTCTCGGCGCTTAAGAAGTATTTTGATACCCGGCGTAATTTCATTGATGCGCTGTTGGGGCGCCCGGCGCCCCGAATCAAAGCGGTGGACGGTGTCAGTTTTAAGATCCGGAAAGGTGAGGTCCTGGGATTGGCGGGTGAAAGCGGGTGCGGGAAGACAACGACGGGAATGACTTGCGTGCGCCTTTACGAGCCCACGGAGGGTAGTATTACCTTCGAAGGAGATGACATCAGTCACTACCGTGGGGAGAAGCTGCTCCGTTTTCGACGCCGCGCCCAAATGGTGTTTCAGGATCCCTATGAGTCGCTGAACCCGCGCTTTACAACGTACATGTCCGTCTCTGAACCGCTGAGGATTCACGGTATCGGCGACCGCGACGAACAGATTGAACGGGTCGCCAAAGCGCTGGATCGGGCGGAACTGCGGCCTCCGGAAAGCTTCTTCGGCCGATTTCCCCACCAGCTCTCCGGTGGTCAGCGCCAACGGGTGGCCATTGCCAGGGCCCTGGTTCTCGAACCCAATTTCCTGGTTGCCGATGAACCGGTATCCATGCTGGATGTCTCCATCCGTGCAGGTATTTTGAAGCTTTTCAGTCACTTGACCGGCGAAATGAACCTTGCCGGACTCTATATCTCCCACGATCTATCTCTGATCCGTTATGTATGCGACCGTACCGCCATCATGTACCTGGGGAGTATCGTCGAAATCGGCCCCACCGAAACGATCATACAGAATCCGCGCCACCCGTATTCCAAAGCATTGCTGGCCGGTGTATCGGTTCCGGACCCTCATTATCAAAGAAAGCGCGTCATTCTTCCCGGTGAAGTGCCCAGTCCGAGAAATATCCCCCCGGGCTGCCGCTTTCACCCCCGCTGTTCCGCCAGCCGTGACACCTGCACCGAACACTCCCCCCTCCTTGAAGCGGTGGAGGACGATGTAATGGTTGCCTGCCCGTGGTGGAATAAGTAAAACACGATAACGACGATTTCTCCTTGTGCCCAATAAGAAAAATGGGTAAACTATTACTTTATGTCCCGAGGGATTCTTTTGACAAAAATTGAACGGAGGCTGAGCATTTCGTGGAAAAAATACTTGTTGTCGACCTCGCCAAATGTTCCGGTTGCAGAACCTGTGAAAATGTCTGCTCGTTGAAACATGATGGCGTCTGTAATCCATCCTTGGCCAGAATCGGTGTGGTGAAATGGGAATTTGAAGGCATCTATCTGCCTGTAATCTGCCAGCACTGCGAGGAGCCCCAGTGCGCCAAGGCGTGCCCGGTGGGAATTATCACAAGACATCCTGAGACCGGGGCGATGGTACGGGATCGGGATCGCTGCCTGGGTTGCAAGGCGTGCTTGCTGGCATGTCCTTTTGGGGCACCCACACTCGATTTACGCGACCGGAAGCCCATCTCTTGTGATCTGTGCGACGGCGATCCGACCTGTGCACAGTTTTGTCCGACGGAAGCGTTAGAATTTATCAAAATTGAGAATATCGGACTTCACGAGAAACGAAACGCCATAAAAAAATTGCAAAACATCTCTGAATTGACCAATCGCGCCCTGAAACCTCCTGTCTCATCCTGAAAGTGAATGGGACAGGAGTAATCGGGTAAATCAAATTTCAATAGATTTTAACGAATTTCGTATTGGAGAAACAGAATCAATGAACGGCTGGAAAGGTAAAATACTGCGCATCGACCTCACATCCGGTGAAATAAAGACAACACCGACAAGCGATTATATCGACCATTATTTAGGTGGGCGCGGGATCGGCGCCAGGATGATGTGGGAAGAGACCGATGCGAATACGGACCCCCTGGGACCCGACAACCTGATCATTTTCAGTACCGGCCCCATTACAGGAACCACGGCACCGGGTTCGGGCCGTACCGACGTTACCGGAAAAAGCCCTTTGACCA
>CAYSUA010000182.1:0-10257 GCA_964433795.1 uncultured Desulfobacteraceae bacterium
TTTACGGATCTTGTATTGTTGGATGAAAAGACCGGAGAAGTACACGAAACCAAGGTCCTGACCACTTCACCCAATCCGGCGGAAGGTGTGCTGCAGGCAATCAATCTGGCATTGAAGGAAACGAATGCCGACGGCCAAGCAGTCCGTGCCATTTTTCACGGAACCACCATTGCCACAAACAGTCTGATTGAACGGAAAGGCGCCAAAACAGCCTTGATTACCTCAAAAGGATGTCGAGATGTTCTGGAGATCGGAAGACAGATTCGCCCCAGTCTGTTTGACTGGAATGCTGAAAAACCGTTGACGCTGGTACCACGGAAGTGGCGGTTTGAGATCAATGAACGGATTATGAGCGACGGAACCGTGCTGGCTTCACCGGATAAGGAGGAGATTTTAAATATCCTGAAGCGGTTGGAGTCGGACGGTGTGGAGGCGGTTGCCGTATCCTTTCTGTTTTCCTTTCTAGATCCCACCCATGAGGTCTTGGTGGGAGAAATCATTAAAAAGGAGCGACCCGATCTCACCCTCTGCCTCTCCTCTCAGGTGCTCCCGGAATACCGGGAATATGAACGGACCAACACCGTTTGCGCCAATGCCTTTATCACCAATGTATTGAACCGCTATTCCGACCGTATGCATGAATCCCTCACCGAGCTGGGGCTTTCAGAAAAACTGAGGCTCATGCAATCAAACGGCGGCATCGCAACGGTGGAGGCATTGCGGGACCGTTGGATCACAACCGTCATGTCGGGTCCGGCCGGAGGCGTCACCGCATCGGCTTACCTGGCCAAAGAAAAAAAGGTGCCTGATCTGATCAGCATGGACATCGGGGGTACCAGCTGTGACATCTGCCTGATCAAAAATTACCTGGCGGATTGGACGGTGGAATCGAGTATCGGCGGGATGCCCATTCGATCCCCAATGATGGATGTTAAAAGCATCGGTGCCGGCGGTGGAAGCGTGATCTGGATAGACAGCGGTGGAGCGCTGCGTGTGGGACCACGGTCTACCGGAAGCGACCCCGGGCCGGTATGCTATGGAAGCGGCGGCAAGGAACCGGCTATTACAGATGCCCACCTGATCGCCGGAGCCGTTCATCCCGACTATTTCGCAGATAAAGGGATTCAAATCGATCTTGACGCTGCCAAGAATGCACTGGCGGAACTGGGGAAACCGGTGGGTTTGTCGGCAGAGGAAGTGGCCACCGGCGCCATTGAAGTTATGAATCATAATATCGCCCATGCCATTCGAATGGCCGCCATGAGCGAAGTGAGCGGATTTGCGTTGATCGCATTCGGCGGGGCAGGCCCCCTGCATGCCTGTCTGGTGGCGGAACAGCTCGGCATCGAGCGGATTCTGCTTCCCGACTTTGCCGGCGTTTTCTCTGCCAACGGCGCCGCCCTGGCCGATTATCGGTACGATTTCGTGCAAGGGCAACCTGCGAAAATGGACGATATGGCCGTCTCGGATCTGGAAAAGATCTTCAAAACGCTGATGCAAAGAGCCCTGGAAAAACTCGATGAGTTGGAGGGTCTTGAAGTCAGGATCGATCGATCGCTGGAACTTCGGTACGTGGGTCAGTCTTTTGAAATCAATGTGCCGCTTCCGGAAAACCCGGATGACGTCATCAACAAAAGCGGCATAATTGAACAGTTTCACAAACTCCACGAGGAATTTTACGGTTATTCCGATATTGCGGAACCGGTGGAGCTGGTAAATGTGCGGATCAGCGCCTTTGCCTTTAACCCGAAACCGTCTCTGGTACGCAGAGAATCTCATAAGAGAAAAGAGATCGGTATTCAAACGGCGGAAATACTTTCGCCGGTGGAAAAAATTCGAGAAACCTACTCTATAATGCATCGGGCGGATATGAATCAGGGCGACCGGTTTGAAGGTCCGTGCTTGATACTGAGTCAGAATTCAACCGCTCTCGTTCCAAAGGGCTGGATCGGGTCGATGGATACGGATGGAACCATTCAATTGAAAAAAGGGGAAGCATCATGAACTATGATCCGGTCAAACTCGAAATCTTAAAAAACTCCTTCATCGGTATTACGGAGGAAATGGGAATCGCGCTCAAAAAATCATCCTATTCTCCAAACATCAAAACCCGGGAAGACCATACCTGCTCTATTTTCAACAATAAAATGGAGATGGTTGCACAGACCGCTCACCAGATCGGACATCTTGGCGCTTTTCCCAATATCCTGAAACAGACCATGAAGGAACATCGAATCGGGGATCTGAAGCCCGGGGACATGATTATCCTCAATGATCCCTACCGCGGCGGTACGCATCTACCGGACATCATCGTGATCTCTCCGGTTTTTTATGGAGCAAAGCTGTGGGGATTTGTCGCCAATCTGGCCCACCATTCGGATGTGGGCGGCATCACCCCGGGAAGCGTGCCTGGAAATTCCACGGAGATTTTTCAGGAGGGCATACGGATTCCGTCCGTGATGCTCTTCAGGGAAGGTGTGCTGCAAGAAGATATCATGAAAACGATTTTGGCCAACGTTCGAACACCGGAAGAGCGGAAAGGAGACCTGAATGCCCAGGTTGCGGCCAACAACCTCGGCATCCGGAGAATCTGCGAGTTGATCGACAAGTACGATTTTGACGAAGTACTGTTTTATGCCGAGGAATCGATCAATTACGCTGAACGACGAATGCGGGCCGAAATTGAGAAACTTTTGGACGGCACTTATGAAGGGGTCGATTATCTGGATGATGACGGGATTACAAACGACCCGATTAAGATTGCCATGCGAATCAAAAAAGATGGGAGCGATATTGAATTTGACCTCTCCGATACATCGCCACAACGGGCCGGCCCTACAAACTGTACGTTCTACATGGCGCTATCCCTCATCATGTATACCATGCGGTGTCTTACCGATCCGGATATCCATCAGAGCGAGGGCTGCTACCGGCCGGTAAAGACGATCATTCCGGAGGGAACGGCGCTGAACTGCCGATTTCCTGCGGCAGTTGCCGGGGGATGGGAAATCAGCCGCCGCGGCATCGATGCCGTTTGCAGGGCCTTTTTAAAAGCCATGCCCGGAAGGGTGCCGGCCGGTTCAAACGGCGCCATGAATCAAATCACATTCGGCGGGAAGTTTCCGGACAGCGACCGTCGGTTTGCCTACTATGAAACCAACGGCGGGGGATTCGGTGCGCGGCGCGACAAGGACGGCATGGATGGCGTTCATTCCGTATCCAACACCAAGAACACACCCATCGAGGAGATGGAGCTGAATTACCCGATTTTTATGAGGCGGTACGCACTGAGGGAAAACTCGGAAGGCCCTGGGAAATATAGGGGCGGACTCGGTATGATCAGGGAGTTTGAATTCCTGACCGATGCCTCCTTTGCCACCATGTCGGATCGAAAAAAGTTTCGACCCTGGGGTATCGACGGGGGTGGGGAAGCCCTGGGAACCGACTATAACCTGATTTCCGGCGACACGACCCAACCGCTGCCCACCAAATCTATGAGAAAAGCCAAAAAAGGGGATGTCCTGAGCATCAAGACAGCCGGCGGCGGCGGATACGGAGATCCCAAAGAGCGGTCACAGGAAAGCATCCAGAGAGATATAGAAGACGGAAAGATCAGTCTTGAGCGGGCAAGGGAAGTCTACGGCTGGAAAGGGTAAAGGACAGCCTCAGCTATAGCTATAGCGCAACGGCTCTTTCCTTCACCCTTGCACGCATGTAATGGGTCGCGCCGGCCACCGCAACGCAGGCGATACCGATCATGTCGGTCTTTAGACCCGGGAATATGGTCAGAAAAGCAGCCGCAAAAAACAGGATCCGCTCATAGAAGGCCATTCGGATGAGCAGGTAAGCCTCCCCGGACGCGGCCAGCAGAAACACCCCGATCAGCGCGGTAACAAGGGTTATAATGATCGATGGAAATTCCACATTCTGCAGCAGGAGCTGGGGAGAATAGACGAACATATAGGGAATGATAAACCCGGTAAGGGTCAACCGCAACCCCGTCCATGCGACCCGTGACGGTGATCCGCCTGAAATTCCCGCCGCCGTATACGACGCAAGGGCCACCGGCGGGGTGATGTTGCTCAGAATCCCGAAATAGAAGACGAACATGTGTGCCTGTATCTCCGAAACCCCCATGTTGATCAGCGCCGGGGCTGCCACCACCACGATGACGATATAGCAGGCTGTGGCCGGAAGGCCCATGCTGGTGATGATGGCGGCAATCATGGTAAAGAAGAGGGCAAAGAAAAGAATATTGTGGGACAACGCCATGATGTTGGCTGCAAACATCTGCCCCAGGCTGGTGGTGGTTGCCACCCCCACCACAAACCCGACGATGGTGCAGGCAATGCCGACGCTCAATGAGCCACGGGCGCCTTTATCCATCACCCGGATCAGCGCTCGCGCGGTCCGGTCAAACCGCTCGTGAGAGCGACTGACCCAATACCCGGACACCAAACAGAGCAGCGCCGGCCAGAGCCAGTGGCTCGAATATTTCCCGCTCAAAAAAATGAACAAACCACTGACTACAAAAATGATGTTGGTCAGTACACCGTTTAAGACCTTTCTCCAGTTAATCTTTCGGATTCCGCCTTCAGGGCCAGTTTCCCAGCACGGTTCGAACAAACAGATTTCAAATGAAAGCAGAACCCCGAACAGTGTCACGGGAAGAAGAAGATCGACCCAGTTGTGGCAGGCAGCTACCAAAGCGGCAGTAGCCACCGGAATGATCTTCAGTCTCCCGCTGAATATAATCATGGTGGCATACAGAATACCGATACCGCCTGAGAATACAACGGAGCGACCGGAAAAAAACATGGCAAATACCAGCATGATCACCGGAATGAAAAGATGGCCGCCTTCCAGCAGCGTCTCTTTCAAATAAGGGATCTCTTCAGCGGAAAGGGTTTTCATGCCTGCTTTGATGGCCGCGTAATGAACGGAAACGAATACGGCAAAGTAATAGAGCAATGCAGGAATAATGGCGGCGATCATGATCTTAATGTAGCTGAGTCCCAAAAACTCGGACATGACAAACGCCGCGGTTCCCATAATCGGCGGCATGATCAGCCCGCCGGTCGAAGCCGCCGCTTCCACCGCCCCGGCATAGTAGGGTGCGTATCCGATCCTTTTCATCAGCGGAATGGTAAACGTGCCGGTGGTGGCCACATTGGCAACCGCACTCCCGCTGATGGTTCCCATTATCCCGCTGGAAATGACGGCCACCTTGGCCGGCCCGCCCACGGATCTTCCGGAAACGGCCAAAGCGAATTTGTTGAAGAATTCCGCAGTGCCGGCTTCCCTCAGATATGCCCCCAAAAGAATAAAGACAAAAATAAAAGTGGCCGCAACACCCAATACCTGACCGTAGATTCCGGTATCTTCGAGATACATGAGTTCGAGAATCCGTCTTACATTCATGCCCTGATGGCTGACGGCATCCGGCAGATAGGGCCCGAAGTAGGCGTAAAGAAGAAAGATGGATGATATGACAGGGAGCACCGGCCCGATGGAGCGTCGGGTGGCCTCGATAATGGTGATGATGGCAAGTGCCGCGAAAGCGAAGTCGATCATGGTGGGATCCGAACCCACAATGACCCGGGGTTCGTAAAAGAAAAAGGTGTACAAACCCACTGCAAGGCCCAGTCCTGTCCAGACCCAGTCCAAAACCGATGTCTTCTTTTTAGTGGTGGGGTAAATCATGAAAATCAACGCCATCGTGAGCCCCATATAGAGGGTGTTTCGCTTGATGGCGAGCATGACGCCGAAGGTGTTTACCCAAAGGATGAAAAGAGACAGGGAAATGGCCACCAGGGAAGTAAACGTGTCGGCTAAGCCACGGACCCCGGAGGTACCTTCTTCTTTTTTAATGATCGCTTCAATTTCTTTTTCAGATGATTTCGACTCCACTTTTCTAGACCTGACTCCCTAAATAATCGAAGTTGCCGCCCGAATGAACGGCAACTTCGGCTTTGTTTGAAATTAAGTGAAAAACCTCTATTTCAATGCTCCCACTTCCTTGTAGTATTTGATGGAACCCGGATGCAGCGGAACTTTCAATCCCAAGGCACCGGTAAGGTCATTGATGTTCATGTTGTTGAAGGCTTTGTTCACGCCTCTGAGTGCGGCCAGGTTATCGTAGGTGGTCTTCACAATCTGATAAATGATATCTTCGGGCATATCCTCCCGGCACATAATGAAGGCGGAGTGTCCGAGGGTTTTAATCCCCTTTTCCGGAAGCGTCGGGTACTGCTTACGGGTCAGCTGAAAGGGAACGATCCAGGGATGTTTGGAGTTAACGGCCTTGCGTTCTTCTCCCGTCATATCCAGAAGATCCAGCCGGCCCCTTGCCGTGAACAGGGCTGCGGAAAGCGGCCCGAGCGGTGCACCACCCACGAGATACGTGCCGTCAACCCGGCCGTCCTGCACGGCCTGCACCGCTTCGGTTTGTCCGGCATAATCGATTTTGTAATCTTTGTGACCGAAGCCAAACGTTCCGAATACCGCTGCACTGGAGCTGATATTCCCGCTGCCGGGCCTTCCGGGGATGAAACGTTTGCCTTTTATGTCGGCGATCCTCTTGATTCCGGATGCCTTGCTCACCAGAATATGATATTGACTGGGAAACATTACCATAACCATCCGGTAATTCTTATGGGGTTTGCCTTTGAAACGCCCGGTGCCGTGGTAGGATTGACTGGCGATGTTGTTTTGCATCCAGCCCATATTTACATCCTTTCGGCGCAGCAAATCCACATTTTGAACCGAGCCTTTGGATGCCTGGCTGTTGGCTTTGATGTTCGGGATTTTTTCGTTCCAGAGCTGTGCCAGGTTGCTCCCCGCCGGATACCATCCTCCCCCTGTGGAGGCTGTGGACATGGTGATAAAAACTTTCTTCGCCACGGCATCCGTGCAGACAACCCCAAAAACAACTACGAAAGCGATAAATACGACCATTATTTTTTTCATCATGGATCCCTCCTATTGTGATGGAATTAAAAGTTAAATCCTGTCAGGCGTGATCGGGAAAAAGAGAATAAACCGTTTCCCGGCCGGAACGACATGAGAGGAATATTCTTCTGTCACCTCCTTTCATAACGCTTCGTTTCGTAAAACATGCCGATAGATATAGACAGGTACTCGCTTTGAACGATCGAATTACGGATAGTGTCTATTTCCGTACCAGAGCAGTATGGGTTTGTCAACCAGCCGATCCTGATTTAACAGGCTTTCAGGAAGATGTAGAGGATAGAATAATAATGGGTTTCATCCTGTGGAAGAGGTTGGTAGGGTAAGCTTACACTGAAATCAAAAAGAGATATCTGAATTGGGCGCTGTCATCGAACACACATTTACTTTAGAAAAAAAATAAAAATGGCAAAGTAAAAAGTGCCAAGTTCAAGGCATGCGAATCTCGTGTCACGAGGCGTACTCGTCGTACGCCGCAGTGACAACGAGATGAAGCATAACGCCGAAATTGGACTTTTTACGAAGCCATTTATGGGAAGACGATCTTGCCCGGCATCGGGCAGATTTCAAGCGGGTATTGAAAATCCGGTGTGGGCCAGCCATACCGTTTTCGATTCCGGGACCGGAAGATTCCGGCATGTTCTTTGGACTCCCATCCCATCCCGCTTTTGGGTATATAAAGGGGGGGATGATCCTCCAGATAAATAACACCATCACGCATCGCATTGTTGATAATTTTTTCTCCGAGCTCGGTTCTTGCAAGAACCACCGTCAGATTGGGATCGTCGCTGACCTTCTGAAAGACATCACCCATGGAAAGGTCTGCTATGCGGGCCGAAAAATCAGGACACATGAGACACCGGTCTCGCTTGTATGAGGCCGGTCCCAGAAAATGCCAGGTATATTCGTGTTTGGAGGCCACATGGCTGATTTTCCCATCCTTTGTCAAGACGGTGAGAGCACCGGGCCATTTTCCCCCTTTGTAATCCATGGCAACGATATCTTCAAGGTTTTCGATACCGGCAAACTCGGATATCAGGTGACGAATCCCTTCAAAATAATATGTCGCCGCACAAAAGAGACCGATACAGAGTTTGACGGCTTCCGCAATCTCGGGCGGGTCCTTCTCCATTTGAATCTTTCGCAATGAATGGATATGGCAGGGAAGCCCCACAACCCCGATTTTCTTTAAGCCCTTTTCCACAACGGCATGTCGGAGCAGCGCGTTTACCGGTACCATTTCAGGGGAGGATCGAGCAGCCCTTTTTGTCTCCTCCGATTTTGTAATCAATGCGGGAGAACATCGCCACGGAGTTTCTGGGTCCGCACAGACAATAATGGCGCCGTCGATGATATGGTTGTCCAGCGCAAAGTTGAGTACGGCCGACGTGATGCCGCCGCTTGAAGATTTTTCCCTGAGTTGGGAATCGGTTGCATAGCCCCGAAGGCATTTCCGGTAGATTCCCAGCGGATCCTCGTGAAAACTGCTGGTTTTGCCGAACAACCGGTTGTCCAGATCGGATAACGGAACAAACGCACCGGAACAGGTTTTCAGACAAAGTCCGCACTGGGTGCATTTTCCCGTGAGTTTCGGTTCAGGTTCACCCTCCACATGGGTCATTTCGATGACCATTTCCGGACATACCCCGGCACAGGTACCACATCCGGTACAGAGTCCGCGATCAATAACCTGTTTCTTTAAATGTGAAAAACTATCCGACATATTTATAGCTTTCTTTCAATAATGAGATTGAATCGATCATCTATATGCATTTTTGAATCGACACCGACAATGGTGGTGGATTCCCTTTCTTCCAGAATGACAGGCCCTTTCAGCGTGGTGCCGGATTTTATCCGGTAGCGCTCGTAGACCGGACACTCAACAAATTGCTTCTGTTCCGGAAAATAAGCCTTCCGTTTCCCCTTTAAGGCCTCCGTCTCTGTTTTATCCTGTTTTTCCGCAAATTTGACCTCAACGATGGGTGCCGGGCACTGGGCCCTGAGACGCCAGGTAAGCCCCTGAATCGGCGCATCGGTCATGTAGCGACCAAACGCCTTTTCATAGGTTTGATAGAATGTCTCCGTGATTTTTGATACGTGCCTGGATTCCAATATGCCGTTGGGGATGGCTGATGGAATTTCATAGAACTGGCCCACATATCTCATGTCCGCCGTCCGTTCAAAAATAATTTCGTCCCGGGAAGCGCCCGACTCCATAAGCGAAGATAATGCTTCGGCCTCCATTTCTTCATAGATGGTGTTCACATGATTCCATTCGAGCGAATCGAGTCTCGAAACGTAGCTTCTGGCAAAATCGAGGGCTATGGGCGTTACCAGAAGTCCCAAGGCCGATGCGGTACCGGCCGCCGGCGGGCATATGATGGTTTTGATTCTTAATATTTCGGCAATCCGAAAGGCATGAATGGGTCCTGCCCCGCCAAATGCCATGAGGGAGAATCGCCGGGGATCTTTACCCCGTTCCGCAATATGTATACGGGTGGCAGTGGCCATGTTCTCGGTCACCACTTGATTGATCCCCATGGCAGCCTCTTCAACGGTGATACCCAGCGGATCAGCGATCTTTTTTTTCATCATCTCCCTGGCCCGGGAAGCATCGAGTTTCATTTCACCACCAAGGAAGTAATCTGCATTCAGGTAGCCCAAGATCAGGGCAGCATCGGTTACCGTTGCGTTCTCTCCACCCAGATTGTAGCAGGCAGGACCGGGAGACGCCCCGGAACTCTGCGGCCCCACTTTCAACAGCCCCATGGTGTCTATGTGTCCGATACTTCCGCCTCCTGCCCCGATTTCAATCATCTCGATGGATGGAATCTTAAACGTAAAGCCGCTGCCTTTTTTGAACCGACTGATCCTTGCAGCCTCAAATTCTCTTGAATACGACGGTTTCCCGTCATTGATGAGGCAGATCTTCGCGGTGGTTCCGCCCATGTCGAAGGAAATCATATCCTTCAGCCCGATGGATTGCCCGTAATAGCTTGCTACCAACGCTCCTGCTGCCGGTCCCGATTCACACAGTTTAATCGGCAGTGCTTCGGCCATTCCCACGTTCGTGATGCCCCCGCTTGAAAGCATGATGTAAAACCCGCCTTTAAACCCGTTTGCTTTCAATTCGTTTTCGAGATAGCGCAGATATGCCTTCATGGTCGGTTGAACGTAGGCGTTGGCCACGGTGGTTGACGTTCTTTCATATTCTTTGATCTCAGGGGCCACATGGCTGGATATGGAAACATGAATGGATGGAAATTCATTCTGAATGAACGCCTGGAT
>CAYSUA010000183.1:0-1846 GCA_964433795.1 uncultured Desulfobacteraceae bacterium
CGCAAAAGAGTGGCTAAGGGGATTAGGACTTACGGCATCCGGTAGACCATGGAGTTTATATTCATTCCTGCGCCCACAGAGGCAAAAACTGCTATATCACCCGATTCCAGCCGGTGTCCGTCAAGCTTTCCCCGCCGTATCAGGTCGAGCATCATCGGCAGGGTGGCCACGGAACTGTTTCCTGCCCAGGAAATCGTCATGGGCATGATGTCGGGCGGGATTTCATGAATTTTATATAAACTGAACAGGCGTCTTAATATGGCTTCGTCCATTTTTTCATTAGCTTGATGCATCAGTATCTTTTTGACATCGCTGAGGTCGAATCCGGTGTCTTCCAGATTTTTCTTTACCACTTTGGGGACCGTTCTCGCGGCATACTTGTATATTTTGTGGCCGTGCATCTTCATGTACAGATCGTTTTCGTTTCGGTTCGGGTTGTATGACTTGCCCATATATAAGAGATATGCATGATCATAGGTATCCGACCGGGTAACATGGGACAGAATGCCCACGTCCCGCTCAGTCGCTTCAAGCAGGGTTGCCCCGGCTCCGTCGGCATATATCATGCTGTCGACATCATGAGGGTCTGAAACCCGGGACAGAATTTCGGCGCCGATTACAAGGATCCGCTTCGCATCGCCGGACTTGATGTAATAATCGGCCATGATCATCGCCTGGAGCCATCCCGGACATCCGAAAGGAATATCCAAAGCGACGGTGTATGGATTTTTTATTCTCAGTTTGTGTTTTACCCGGGCTGCGATGGTGGGGACGATATCGATTCTTCGGTTGTCCGACCGCACATCCCCCAGGTTTTGAGCCACGATGATGTAATCGAGGTTTTCCCTGTCCACGCCATCCAGCGCCTGTTTTGCTGCCTTATAGGCAATATCTGAGGTGTTCAGCCCGTCGGTGACATGTCGCCGTTCTTTAATACCCGTAATCGCATAGAGCTTTTTAATGATCTCCGGGTTGGGGCGTTCAAGCCTGACACCGTCAGCTCCATAGAATTCATTATCGAGAAAATTCGTATTCGGTATCGCTGAAGGGGGAATGTAACTTCCGGTTGCCGCAATAATTGAATTCGCCATTTTGGAAAATGCAGTGCTCCTTTTTGAAATTATACACCTTATAAGATAATGGTGAAATTTTGACAACGGAAAATACACGTCCTGAGTAAAAATTTTAATATATCGCATTGATACCCCTAACGTTTTGCCATTTCCGCAGAGAATCAAAAATCGGCGAAACAGAACATATTTGTATGAACGACTATATGAAAATGCGGTGGCGCGCTTACCGGATCTCTTGACCATCGGATATTATGGATTACCTTGACATATGTGGTCGTTTTAATTTATAAAATTTAAAGCTTTTCACAAATCCGTTTGCATTTTGATCTTTTGCGAGTCCATCAAATTCCGAACGGAAAAATATCGATCAAGGGAACCTATAGAATGGCGAACAGAAACAAATCCGATGAACGTCGAAGGCACGACCGGATCACCATAAAAAACAACGTATTTACCGCCCTGGACCCTGACTCGAAACAGAAATGTGTTGTTCTGGATATATCCGTAGGCGGGCTTTCGCTACGATACTACGAAGGATCCGAACTTATTAAACAGATCGCGGATGAAAAATCGGTTAAGCTCGACCTGTTTATCGATAAAGGAGATCTCTGCCTGAGCCAGATTCCGTTCAAAACGGTTTACGATGCTGAAATTAAGAGCGAACTGCCCCTGGACGCGATAACGATTCGAAAGCGCGGGGTGAAATTCGGGAGACTTTCAAAAGATCAACGGTCAAAACTGAACGATCTCGTACAAAAGCGATTAACAAAATA
>CAYSUA010000183.1:1946-10213 GCA_964433795.1 uncultured Desulfobacteraceae bacterium
CACATCTCCTTGACATAAAATGGTTTATCTGATTTTTTCTAAATCCCGTAAAACTGAAATCGAAGTAAGATAAATCATCATTTTTGAGAGGTTTTAATATGAATTCACAGGCGATCGAGCAATCAGGTGCCTTGAAAGGGCTTAAAGTGTTGGATCTCACCCGGGTGCTGGCCGGGCCGGTGTGCACCATGCTGCTTGCAGACATGGGGGCTGAGGTCATCAAGTTGGAAGTTCCGGGAACAGGGGATGACAGCCGGGGTTTCCCGCCGTTTAAAGAAGGAGAGAGTACCTATTTCATCAACAACAATCGAAACAAGAAAAGCATCGTATTGAATCTCAAAGACCCTTCGGATCATCAGAAACTGGTCGAGATTATCAAATCCATGGATGTCCTGGTGGAAAATTTTCGCCCGGGGACCATGGAGAAACTGGGTCTGGGTTACGAAGATTTAAAGGAAACCAACCCCCGGCTCATTTATGCCTCCATATCCGGGTTTGGTCAATACGGCCCGTATAAGGGCAAGCCGGGCTACGATATTATCGGCCAGGCCATGGGGGGTATCATGAGCATCACCGGATGGCCGGACAGCCCGCCCACCCGAACCGGAACGGCCATCGCCGATTTTCTAGCCGCGCTATTTTGTACCATCGGCATCCTGTCCGCTTTAAACGCGCGCAGATCGTCCGGAAAGGGGCAGCAAATAGACGTTTCCATCGCCGACTCCGTTGTTACGGCCATCGGCACCATTCTTCAGATCTACCTGGCAGAGGGAAGGATCCCGAAACGAGCAGGAAACAAATACAGTTTCATTGCCCCCTACGAGGCATTCAAGGCAAAGGACGGGTGGTTTGTCCTCGGGGTCGGAAGCGAAAGCATCTGGAAGAAATTCTGCAAGACGATCGATAAGGAAGATTTAATCGATGATAAACGGTTTACCCTTAACGCGGATCGGATCAAGAATAACGATGTGCTGGTGGATATGATCAACGACTGGGCCGGCAATTATACCGTGAACGAGATTATCGACATTCTCGAAAAAGAGGGGATACCGGTGGCACCCATCAATGAACTGGATCAAATCGTAAACGATCCGCATATTGCGGTTG
Organism: uncultured Desulfobacteraceae bacterium; assembly: GCA_964433795.1. Taxonomy (GTDB): domain Bacteria; phylum Desulfobacterota; class Desulfobacteria; order Desulfobacterales; family SURF-15; genus DUZK01. The sequence goes on from CAYSUA010000183.1 coordinate 3,054, forward strand.
CCAGAGAGATGATTCAAAAGATCGTGCACCCCATCATCGGAGAGGTTGACATCGTCGGCAATCCCATCAAGATGAGCGATACCCCGCCCGGCATTTATTCAAGCTCTCCGTTGCTCGGGGAGCATACGGATGAAATTTTAAAGAAATATATAAAGTAAAATAAAAAATTGTAAATTTGAAGTGCCTAAAGTGAGCTAAAGTCTCACCGAACTCCCAGTTTCTTTTCCTTGATACGCACCACGGAGGTGACCAGCGTGTTGAACGGTGCGGGAACGCCCACCTTTTTCCCTTCAGAAGGGATTGCGCCGTTGATATAGTCGACTTCACTCTGGCGGCCTTCCAAATAATCCAGCAGCATGGAAGGTTTGGCATTCGGCATTTTTAATCCGAATTCGTAAACATATTGTATCGGATCATCGATATCGACGGGAATCCCCTTTGCCTTCGCCACATCGAACGCCTCTTTGGCACAACCGGATGCGATCCGCCAGGCATCTTCGTCTGCCATGATCTCACTGAGGGTCCACTCGGTTATGGCGCTGGTTCCGGAGAAACAGACGTTGCAGATCAGTTTTTCCCAGATCAGCTGGTCGATGTCATCAAACGTTTTGACATTGAACCCCGCATCACTCCATACTTTTGCCGTGCGTTCGGTTCTCTCGATTGCCGGCCCTTTCATTTCTCCCAGGCGCATCAGTCCCATTCCGTTATGATGGGCGTGTCCGGGGTTTTTGATGGAAGCCCCGAATCCGGCTGCCACCCCGATAAGGACGCGTCCTTTGCCCAATATATCTTCGGCAATTTGAGGCCCGCCCAGGCCGTTTTGAATGCTGATCGCAATTGTCTCAGGGTCTATCAGCGACTTAGACGATTCAGCGGCTGCGGCCACATTCATGGCCTTTGTGGCGATGATAACCAGATCGCATGGGCCGACGCTGTCGGTGCTTGTGGCCGCTTGTATGTGAACGGTCCGGTCACCGGATATTCCCTCCAGCCTCAGCCCCTTATCTTGAATTTCATCCACATGCTCTTTCCATTGATCGATCGCCCACACCTCGTTTCCGGCATCACCCAGTAATGCCGCATAGAGGCTTCCCATGGCGCCTGTTCCGACGATTGCGATTTTCATATTGCACTCCTCAGTTTTCGATTCTTGTAAGTCAATTGAGCAAAAGCGCTCAACGCAAAGCTGTCAGCATTCAGCTATCAGCGATCAGGAGACAAAACTCAACACATTTTTATAACGATTGCATGAAAGAGATATAAATTCTTGAATATAATCTTTGAGCTGACCGCTAAATGCTGATAGCTCCTTTTTTATTGTTTTTGATTTTTAATTCCGAGTCAAGCCCCGAAACTGAATATCGTTATACAAAAACATAATATTGGCAGTTTTGAATCATTATGATAGCAAGAATCCAGGAGATATACCCTGAGTTCAATTGGTGAATATTATGGGATACATCTTATTGGAGGGCGGGGCCGAGTTCGGCGGTATGATGAAGGCTCCGGATCAAAGGGCCATGGAGCTTACCGGCGGAAAGGAGTCTCGAATCAGCATCATCCCTGCCGCCGCTGCACCGGATGAAAACCATGAGCGGGCAGGGGCAAATGGCATCCGCTGGTTTCAGAACCTAGGTGCGACAAATGTGTCCGTCCTGCCGCTCATCGACCGGAACTCAGCCGATGATCCGGCGGTGGTCGAGGCCTTGCGTCAATCCAAATTGATTTATCTGTTGGGGGGATTTACCCATCACCTGGGACAATCCCTTTCCGGAAGCGACAGCCAACTGGCCATGGTTGAGGCTTTGGATAACGGTGCGGTTATTGCCGGGAGCAGTGCGGGCGCCATGGTTCTTTGTGAATTCTATTACAACCCGCGTGCCGATGAAGTGGTCGACGGCCTGAATCTTTTGCCCGGCGCATGCGTGCTGCCGCACCATAATACGTTTGGGAAAAACTGGGCGCCCCGGCTGAAGCAGCAGCTTCCGGACACCTGTCTCATCGGCATTGATGAAGAAACCGGGATGCTCGATGACGGCCCTTCAAAGCGCTGGCGCGTATACGGAAAAGGCGAGATCACGCTTTATCGAGGAGAAGAAGTCGACAGCTTTAAATCGAAAGCTTCTTTTTATTTTTCGTCAGAAAGTTATTAGATCTATTGATACTCTCAATAGGCTTCCACAATTGACAATGGGTGTAAATGGTGTAAATACTGCAATCAATTATAGATTGTCGCACCTCCTATTTACTTTTAACGGAGCAGAAACATCATGACAATAAGAAAGCTGTCAATCCCCCTTTTGATGTTAACGTTGGTCGGATGTTTAACGGTTAAAGAAATAAAAGACTTTAGTAAAATGAATAAATTCGCTCCCATTGCGGAATCGTATGAGAAAGCCATTCAATGGTCTGATTTTGAAGCCGCAAGCTTCTTTGCAAAAAACCTGAAATCAAAACCGGACTTAGATAAGCTAAAGAACATTAAAGTGATATCTTATGAAGTGAAAAGAATCACTCATCAGAGAGAACAGCTGAAAGTCCTCCAAACCATTAATTTGAGCTATTATATAAAAGATCGCCTGACAGAAAAAAGCCTCAGATATCAGGAAGTTTGGGAATATGATGAAGTAGATGGATCATGGTATTTGATAAGCGGATTTCCTGAATTCGAATGGGATTGATGGCGGTTAAGTTTTAAACACTCCCTTTTTAACGGCCTGGGCCATAGCGGCTTTTATATCGATCACTTTGGGGCCTTCCAAAGAAAGCCGGACGGATGCATTCTGTCCTTCCTGAATTACAACTTCCCGCTCCCCATCAAGCGCCAGTACGCAAGGCAAGTGACGAACCCGCACCTCTATTTTCGGTTCCATAATGAAGTGGTCGTGAATCGGAACCGGCTGCATGAGCCCCGGGGCAATCGGCGCGTTTATTAAAAATCCGTTTTTCCCCAACTCCACATAGAGACCTTGGGGGGAAGCCGCGGAAATGGGTTGAATGAATCCGCCAATGGAAGAGAGACCGATGGAATCGGGCTCCGCCCGGTTCAAGAAGATTTGACTGACCTTATCTATTTCCCACACCGCACGGGAACCGGTAAAAATATCGTCGTAGACTGCCGCATCCACCAGTGCCAGGTCCATTACTTTTTCATCGATAATCACTTCCAGTTTTGTGGACGTAAATATGGATGATTCCATCGGAACGAGCCCCCGGGCCACGAGACCTGCAGCCAACCCGGCGAGTGTCGCTTCAGCCATGTAGGGAAATACGTTGTTGGTGCCGGTTGAGATGGGCAAGATCGGTACGGTCGAATTTCCCTTGACCACCACCCGGTTGGTACCGTCGCCCCCGAGGGTAATGATACAGTCCGCTTTCTGTTCTTCCATGAATCGGGCCGCTTTAATGGTATCGTCTTGGTTCCCTTCGATGGGAAAAGGGGTCGGTGAGTTTTGAATTGAAATCTCCAGGGGATCTATGGCCTGGCTGAAGATATTGTATGAATCCGGCATGTAGAGAATTCGGTCCACTCCCACAGCGGATAAACCGAGCAATACCCGGCGCACGATTCTTACTTTTTCCTGGTTGTCAAATACACTGCCGTGGGCGGTCAACCGGCGAATATCTTTACCGGATGCCGGATTGGCAATGATTCCCACAAGCGCCATAAGCGAAATCCAACAGTATAGGAAATTTCTTTTTTGGATACAAACCCGTCATTCTGATACGGCATATCCAGTATCGAGGATCGAGTATCGTGTCGAGTACCGCTCAACAATTATCTGCGTATATCAGCGTCCTGTTTAACGAATTTATTATCCCTGCATCACGGATTTCACCCCTTCTATGATTTTTTCTTCGCTGGGTATGAACTCTGTTTCCAGCGATGGTGCAAAGGGGACCGGACTGAAGGGTGCGGCAACCCGGAGAATCGGAGCGTCCAGATAATCGAAGGCTTTTTCGGCCACCATGGCGGCGATTTCAGCTCCGGAGCCTGCAAATTTAACTTCCTCGTGAACAATGACAAGCTTGTGGGTCTTTTTTACCGAATCTAAAATGGTGTCTTCGTCCAGCGGGGATAAGGTCCGGGGATCCACGATTTCCACGTCAATGCCGTCTGCAGCCAGTTTTTCTGCGGCATTTGATGCATAATGAACCATTCTCGCGGTGGCAACCACGGTTACGTCCTTGCCCTCCCGCTTAATATCCGCCTGACCGAACGGGATGGTATATTCCCCTTCCGGGACTTCGCCTTTTGTGTTGTAGAGGAGTTTGTGCTCGAGAAAAACAACCGGATTGTCATCTCGAATGGCGCTGATGAGAAGACCCTTGGCATCTGCAGGGGTACTCGGCATAACGACCCGCAGACCCGGTACGTGCATAAACCATGCTTCTAAAGATTGGGAATGCTGGGCGGCCGATCCTCGACCGGCGCCGCAGGCGCTCCGAAGCACCATGGGAATGGTGATTTTTCCACCGAACATGTACCGCATCTTGGCGGCCTGATTATACAGTTGGTCCAGTGCAACACCGATAAAATCGATATACATGATTTCAGCCACCGGCCTGAGCCCGCACGCAGCAGATCCAACAGCAGTGCCGACAATGGCGCTTTCCGTAATCGGGGTGTCTCTTACCCGTTTTTCACCGAACTGATCGATTAGACCTTTGGTCACGCCAAAAACGTTGCCGAACGTGCCCACATCTTCACCGATAATGTAGACATCCGGATCACGTTCCATCTCTATTCTAAGCGCATCTCTAATGGATTCTGCAAAATTCATGGTAGGCATGAAAATATCTCCCTTTCTTATCAATCTACGTATACATCTGTTGTGAGATCACTTGTTTCTGGATAGGGACTTTCTTCCGCAAACTGTTCACCTGCATCCAGTTCCTTTTCGAGAGTGGTTTTGATGGATTCCATCTTTTTCTTGGTAAACACTTTACCCTGCAACAGTTTCTTTTCAAAACGGGGAATGGGATCCTTTTTCTTCCATTCTTCAATTTCTTCTTTACTCCGATAGGCGGTACCGGGGTCTCCTTCGGTATGGCCGCGGTGGCGATAGGTTTTGCACTCCACCAGGGTAGGGCCTTGACCTTTTCGGGCGTGTTTTACGGCTTCAACAGCCGCTTCGTAAACAGCGATGACATCATTTCCGTCCACCACCACGCCGGGGATACCGAAAGCCGCCGCCCGGTCGGCCACATCCGCCACGCACATGGTATTCAACGCGCAGGAAGAAAGCCCGTACATATTGTTCTCATTGACAAAGACGACCGGAAGTTTCCAGCAGGCAGCCAGGTTCATGGCTTCGTGTGTGGTGCCCTGATTCGATGCGCCGTCCCCAAAGAAGCAGACTGCCACGCCATCCGTACCTTTGTACTGTGCAGATAGACCGGCTCCGGCTGCAAGGGGTGGTCCGCCACCGACAATACCATTCGCACCGAGTATTCCCAAATCGATATCCGCAATGTGCATGGAACCGCCTTTTCCTTTGCAATAACCGGTTTTCTTTCCGAACACTTCTGCCAGCATCAGCTTGACATCTCCGCCTTTGGCCAGAAGATGCCCATGACCGCGATGCGTGCTGGTAATATAATCCGTATCCCGGAGCGTCGCGCAGACTCCCGTGGCTACCGCCTCTTCTCCGATATACAAATGGACAACGCCCGGAATTTTATTGGCGGCGAATAATTCCGAGACCTTTGTTTCAAACATTCGGATTTTCACCATGGTGGTATACATTTCGATCATCTTCTTTTTGGGGATGGGCATATGGTATCCTCCTTCGAGTGTTGATTTTAATTTTCTGCTATTTATGTGAAAATCAATGTACAGGTATTGCCTATTAAAATTTCAAATAACAAGCACCAAATCACAATCAAATTACAAATTTCAATATACAATCACCAAAACAGTGACCGTTTCGTTTTTCGATATCCTGATCATGTTTGGGATTTTGAATTTCAGTCATTGAGATTTGTTTGGTATTTGATATTTATGATTTGGAATTTCCGATACCCTATCATTTCGAAAATTCGTTGAATTAATACCCATTCAATGAGTTAATCGCTCTTATTATGTCCCGGGCGGAAGGTAGAGCGCCCACTGGGCGGCATCTCGGGATGCTTCCACCAGCGTTTCAGAAAATGTGGGATGCACGGCAATGCTCTTTGCAAATTCACCCACAGTCGATTCCAGCTGCATGGCCAGCACCGCCTGTCCCACCAATTCCACGGCCTGGGCGCCGACCACATGGACTCCCAGTATTTTTCCATATCGGCTGTCGGATACGATTTTAGCCGCCCCGCTCATTTGATCCTGGGCCATTGCCAGTCCGTTAATGGGATACGGAAAATCACCCACTTCAACCTCATATCCCCGGCCTTCGGCTTCCTCTTCGGACAGTCCGACAGCGCCCACCTGGGGAATCGTCCATATGCCCCTGGGAATCAGCTCAAAGGGAAACTTGGAAGTTTTTCCCATGGCATTTTCAGCCGAAACGATTCCCATGGCAGACGCTGCATGGCTGAGCATCCAACCTCCTGCGGCATCCCCTATGGCATAGATTCCGCCGATGGTGGTTTCCAGCCTGTCATTGACTTGAATGCCACCGTCTTCCTTGATCCGGACGCCGATGGACTCTAATCCAAGATGTGACGTATTCGGTCTGCGGGCTCCCACCAGCACCTGTTCTACTTCCACTTCTCGATCTTCTTTGGCGGAAAGTTGACAGATGAAACCGCTTTTCGATTTTCGGACCGATTTTAACGTGTGGCGGGCGAGAATTTCCACCCCGTCTGACCGCAGCGCCTGGCCGAGTCGTTGACCGGTATCGCCGTCTTCACGGGGAAGAATCCGCTGGCTTTCCATGGCAATGGTGACTTTAGCGCCCATCAGGTTCAGAAGGGCCGCCATTTCGACTTCTATGGCACCGGCGCCCCAAATCAGCACCGAGGAGGGCACCGTCTTCATATCAAACACCTCGTTGGTAGTTATAGCGGAATTCTCCAGCCCTTTAACATCAGGAACATCCATACGGCTTCCGGTGGCAATGATGACCTTTTGGGTTTCATGGACGGCGCCATCCACCTCCACGGATCGTCGATTCCTCAGTACGGCGCGGCCTGTAATTACTTTCACCCTGTTTTTG
>CAYSUA010000184.1:0-10207 GCA_964433795.1 uncultured Desulfobacteraceae bacterium
AGCCCATGATTTCAACAATATACTCGGAATAATCGTCGGCAATACGGAACTGGCAATCGATGACGTTCCCGAGTGGAACCCGGCCCGGCATAATTTGCAGGAAGCACGAAAAGCCTGCCTTCGGGCCAGGGACGTGGTGAAACAAATCCTCACTTTCAGCCGGCAATCCGATCAACAATTTAGACCGATAAAAATAAACCCGATCATAGAAGATTCCCTTAGGTTGCTCCGTTCTTCAATTTCAACAACCATTGAAATCCGCCATAGTATTTCATTCGAGTCGGACATCGTTCGTGCAGATGCCACCCAGATAAATCAGGTTCTTATAAACCTTTGTACCAACGCGGCACATGCCATGAGAGAAAAGGGCGGCATATTAGAAGTGGATCTGGAGAATATCGAACTCGATAAAGATGCTTCGGCCCTTTTTCAAAACCTTGCACCTGGAAAGTACCTGCGGTTGGCCGTGAGCGATACCGGCCAGGGTATTGATACGGAAATCGTGGATCGCATCTTTGACCCCTATTTTACAACAAAGGAAGTGGGAGAAGGCTCGGGAATGGGGCTTGCGGTTGTTCACGGAATCGTTATGAAGCATCAGGGTGACATAACGGTGAATAGTGAAATGGGTAAGGGAACCACATTTCAGGTGTTTCTTCCCGTTATTGAAAGTGAGCCCGAGTCTCGAACAGATACCTCAAATCGTTTGCCCAAGGGAGACGAGCATATTCTTGTTGTTGACGATGAAGCGGATATGGTCGATATCATAAAACCGTTGTTGGAACGTCTTGGTTATAAAGTGACGGCAATAACAAGCAGCGTTGAAGCCCTGGATGTTTTTCGCAATGAACCGGATCGGTTCGATTTAATAATTACGGACATGACGATGCCCGGTATGACTGGAGACAAACTATCGAATGAAATTATGAAGATTCGACCGGACACCCCTATTATTCTTTGTACGGGGTTTAGTGAAAAGATCGATGAAGCAATAGCAAAAGAAATGGGCATCAATGCATTCGCCATGAAACCCTTGATGATGAGTGAAATAGCCGTGACCATTAGGAACGTGTTGGACTCAAAACCCGATAATCGCTAAGGAGCGTGAGCCATGCCGAAAGGATTTTTTGGAGAACTGACAGGCATCGAAAAAGAATATCTTCAAAGAACCAAAACATCGTACCTGCTGGACCAGGAAGCAACAAACTTTCTTCCCGGAGGAAGCACCCGCTCTGCCACCGACAGCAAGCCTTATCCGGTATACATGAAAAGTGGGAAGGGCTGCTATCTGCTTGATGCGGACGAAAACGAATACATCGATTTCATGAACAACTATACGGTTCTCATTTTGGGGCATGCCCACCCCAAGGTATGTGAGGCCATATCGAATCAGACCCAATCCGGGATTCTTCTCGGAGCCCCTTCCCGGGAGCAGTTCGAACTGGGCAAGATGATATGTGATCGGGTCGATTCGGTGGACAAGGTCCGGTTCTGCAACACGGGTACGGAAGCCGTTATGTACAGCATCCGAGTAGCCCGGGCCGTCACCGGAAAAACAAAAGTGTTGAAGTTTGAAGGCGGATTTCACGGCAATACGGAACAGACGGAGATCAGTGTCGGACCCGATTTAAATGATGCCGGTCCGCCGGAACACCCATATGCGGTTCCTGAAACAGAGGGCATCACACCGGGGGTGTTGCAGGACGTTCTCATTGCCCCGTACAATAATATAGATGCAACCCGTGAAATTATTGAAGAGAATAAAAACGATCTGGCAGCTGTCATTGTGGAGCCGTTGCTGGGAGCCGCGGGCATGATTCCGGCCACAGGGGAATTTCTTAAGTTTTTGCGGGAGGTGACCGGCCAGCATCAATTGATACTGATTTTCGATGAAATCATTACCTATCGCCTGTCTCCGGGCGGTGTCCAGGAGATTTTCGGGATCAGACCTGATTTGACCACCTTTGGAAAAATCATCGGCGGCGGACTTCCCATCGGGGCTTTCGGGGGGAGGGAAGAAATCATGGATATCTTTTCACCCAAACGGGATCATCCCATGCATCATTCCGGGACTTTCAACGGAGGCGCCGTCACCATGGCCGCCGGCATTGCCGCCATGAACGAGATCGATGAGCCGCTGATTTCGAGTATCAATCAAATTGGAGAGGAATTAAAATCACAACTCGCCCGTTTATTTTCAAACAAGGGGATTCGGGGACAGCTGACCGGTAGCGGTTCGCTGATGAATATCCATTTTTCATCAAAAGAAGTGACGAACCTGAGGACCGCCAAAGCCGACTGGAAAACATCACTTCCACTGCGGGATCTGTTGAACCTGGCATTAAAAAACCATGGAATCTATACCCCCAATAGATTGATGTTATGCATCTCTTCTCCCATGACCGAAAATGAGATTCAAACCACATTGGCAGCTTTTGACAGTGCCCTGGATCAACTGAAACCGGTCATTGAAAAATACTGCCCGGAATTTTTGATCTAGTTTATTTTGTCTCCTGGTTATCTACAAAAGCCAAGTTGCATTGTGGAATAGGCGGTGAAGGTGAGCCGATTCGCAGCAGTATGACTGTCTGAGTGCATTAGGGGGCGTTGCATCGAACAGCATGTATGTGCTGCTATAAGCCGTAACCGCTCGTCATTTAACGCGATGCCTTGGTTCAGTCGGTGCCCTGTTCGGTGTTACACCCCCTTGTGCGCGAGTTTCATACGTCTGCGAAACGGGTTGCCTTCGCCGCCGAAGCGGCTTAATTTGGGCTTTCTGGATAAACGGATTTTGTTTTTTTAAATCGGCCGGCAAGAATAAACCAGAGAAGGGATATGAATTGCAGGCCGAACACGAGTGCAAAGCCTGCCTGATAGCCTGCCGGCGCATACCCGCCGTCGGCCGCCACCGGCCACAGGTTGATAATGGCGCCGATGGCCCATTGCCCGGCAAATGCACCCAAAAAAACCATGAGATTGACGCCGGTGGTTACACGGCCGGTTAAATGTTGGGGGAAGCTCTGGGATAAACCGGCGTAGGCAATAATACCGGTGGTGCCGAAAAAACCAAAGAGCATCCAGAGGGGTAGTGACCAGGATCGGATTTCCAAAATGAGAAGCAACTGGATGGCCATACAGATGGTCATTCCGACAACAGAGGTTATCACCGGCCCGATGCCCCTTCGACTTAACCGCTCGGCGAGAGTCCCCAGACTGATAAATCCGATGATCATGGCAACGGCGATCCACAACAGCACTTTGGCAACCGCTGCTCGATCCAGATGGGCCACATCTCTGAGCCACGGACCGGACCAGAGCCCCTGAAGAGACATGAAGGCCGCCTGGGAAGCAGTGATTAATGGGGCAATCCGCCAGAACTCCGGACTGGAAAATACTTCGATTACCCCCTGGACCTGATCTTTCAGGCTGGATTCCTGATCTTGACTTTTTTCCGGAACCACCCAAAAGACGATGAGAGCGACAACGACAGTGATACCGGCCAGAATTGTAAAAACTCCCCGCCAGTCGGTGATTCCCAGCATGGCTTCAACCGGAGCGGTGGCGGTAAGCGCCCCCAACCCCCCGGCCGCCATTTGGATTCCATTGATTCGGGGCCACTGATTTTGGGGAAACCATAATACAAACGCTTTAAAGGCGGCCATCAGACAAGACGAAACACCGAATCCGATTAACGCCCGTCCGATCACAAGACCCGCGAGGCTTTCAGATCTCGCGAAAACAAAGGCGCCCAATCCGGCAAAAAAGAGGAGAAAGGCTTCGATCCTTCTGGGGCCGTAACGGTCCAGCAGCACTCCCAGGGGGAGTTGAAATGCCGCAAAAGTAATAAAATATGCTGCTGTCAGCAATCCCAGTTGGGCAGGATTCAGGGCCAGGTCCGCCGTCAGATCCGGTGCAATAACCGCATTGACCACGCGGAAAAGGTAGGAAAGAAAATAACCCAGCGCAAAGGGGATAAAAACGCAAAGCTTTTGACTGACGGATACGTTCATATTGACTCATTTCATGAATGATATGGACTGAAGCGAATCTTATATATTTCTTAATCGCTATAGTCAAATGGGGCCCTGCTTCTCCACTTGACAACCGATTCGATATTCCTTACAGGCTATTAAATACTTAATTAAGATCTTTCCGAATTCACCACACAAGGGGGCCTATGATACGTCATGAAAATTATTCTCAATTCAAAATTTTTCAAAGAATTATCGGTTGAGCAGCTGGGAGAGAAAGTCATCGACCTGGGCTACGACGGCATTGATATCTGCATCCGGCCGGGGCATCCGATACATGTAGATAATGCCATCGATACGCTTCCGAAAGCAGTGAGGGTATGGGAATCCCAAAACCTTTTCTGCCCCCTGGCTACGGCGGCGATTGACATCATTGATCCCAAAAGCCCGGATACTGAAAAACTATATGCCGCTTGTGCGGAAGCCGGCGTTCCCCGCCTTAAGATCGGTTTTTTCAGGTTCATTGTGGGTGACGATTACTGGCAAATCCTGGATGCTGCACGCGCTGACCTCGAGGGATTTGCGGCGCTCGGTGAGACGTTCGGTGTGCAGACATGCTATCAAATTCACAGCGGGCAGTGCATCGGATCCAACTGTGCGGGATTGATGCATCTCATTAGAGACTTTGATCCCAAATACGTGGGTGCATATCCCGATTTCGGGCACCTGCTGCTGGATGGTGAAGATCTCGATATGGGGCTATCCATGATTCGGGCCCACCTTTCGGTTGCCGGTATCAAAGACGCCTATTATGCCCCCCAACCCGATGGGCATGAGCCGTCTTTTATCCCTCGATTCGTGAAAGTCGGAGATGGCGGTGTCAACTGGAAACATGCATTGGGGGCGCTTCACAACCTCGGATTTGACGGCCCCTTGGCCGTGCATACCGAATACGACTTCGACGAATCGATTATTCGAAACGTCGGCTTTGCCGACACATCACCTCCCAACCTGGAAAAGTCTGCTAAGGAGGACGTCGCCTACCTGCGTAGGATCCTGTCCTCCCTTTATTAACTATATTATCTGGATATCTACAAAAGCCAAGTTGTCTACTGGGATAGGCTTTGGAGGTGAGCCGGGTTATCTTCAAAGCCGATTGTATTCACTTGGGCTTTCTGGATATCCAGATCACATTATTTCACTTATTTTTATTGCCGCCTAGGGTCGCCCAAAGCCCGCCCCCCAGGATCAGCCCGCCGGAAAACAGGTGTGCCATGCCAAAAGGTTCACTCAACAGGGTTGATCCCAATAAGACACCGTAAAGGGGAAGGGTGTTGTAGAAGACCATGGCCCCGCCTGCACCCAAAACCCGTACCGCACGATTCCAGGCCCAGTAGCCGATAATGGTTGGAACGATACAGATGTGGATGATTGCGGCGATGGTTTCCGGTCTCAGGTTCAACGGAATGTGTTTGAGTTCGAAGACGGTAGCCACAACCAAGAGAGGCAGACCCAGGAAGTTTGATAAAGCCGTTGCCGATACCGGGGATCGATTGCGCATCACCCGCCGACCGAAGACGGAATAAAAAGCCCAGACCACGGATGCAGCCAAAAGTATGAGATCGCCCGGGTTGAACTGGAGGCGGAGAAGAAATCTCAGCGACCCGCCTGAAATCAATCCCGCCACCCCGATAAGACCCAAAACCGCACCTACCAATTGCCGCCGGGAGACCGACTCCTGAATAATCAGACCGGCGATTAATGCAGTGATCAGTGGCGAAAACCCCTGAATCAGGGAACAATTAACTGCAGTTGAGTGGCGCAGTCCAAGATATAACAACGGGCTGAATCCCACCACCCCGGCCAGACCCATGGCTAGAATCCACCACTTATCTTTACCAAAGCGACGCTCTTCCGCCGGGCGGCTCCTGAGCAGCATGCCGAAAAACAGGGTAGCGGCTGTAAAACGCAGCGTTGTCAGCGTCACTGGTCCGATATCGGCGCGCAACCATCGGCCCAGGACGGCGTTGGTGGCCCAGGATATGGTGGCCAAATTAACCAACACCACTCCCCAGAACCGAGACCGCCAACCATCGGAGTCACTCATATCGTGTCCTCACACCGTCTCTGTATCTTAACGATCGGAAAACCGCTCGCCGCGATCCGATCCGGCATTAAATCTAAGATGTCGGGTCAATCGCCGGACCGAATCCAGTTTTGAAAGGTTGTTCAAGATTTCTTGTATTGCCTCGAAATCGGCGGGTGCGAGGAAGCCGTCACAGCAATCGTGAAACTTCTCAGCCATATCGCCTTCATCGAAGGGATTGTGAATCGTCCCGCGGGGCCAGGTGCTTTCGCCGGTTAGGGTTTGACCATTTTTTAGGGTTATGGTGACTTTATGGGGCAGTCGCACCGTCGGGTCGGAACCGTGGGCACCCTCCTCGTAAGCATCCATGGTCACCAATGGCAAGAGTTTTTTTACTTCGGGCCGATGAACCGCTTGAGGGGTAAAATCGGCCAGGGAGAGCCGCCCATAGAGCAGCGCCACGGCAACACAGTAATTCATGGAGAAACGCGCCTGCATCTCCTGCTTGGGATCAGCATACATGAGATTGCGCTTGTTTCCGAATTCCACAAATGTTTCCACTTTTGCAGCGTCATCTGCCGTGAAACCGTGTTCTTTTCGCAAAGCCAGCACCACGTCCAACACTTTGTGGGTCGCACCGCAGCACGGGTAGAGCTTTGGTGAAAGTCCGAATTCCTCTATGGCCGGTGGCTTTCCCAGTTTCGGTACAATCTGATCCCATCCCTGAGACTCTTCGCTGCTGTAGAGATCCCGGAAGCCCAATGGGCCTTCGAGAGCCACATCTCGTGCTTCAAATCCGTTCAATGCGAGCTGCGCAGCCAGCACCGCATTTTTCGCGGCCATGCCGGCGTGATACGGCTTGGTCATGGTTCCGAACTGAACCTTTGCACCGGAGGCCATGCTTACACCGAGGCTGATGGCGTTGGTCATTTGAACTCGATCGAGACCGAGCAATCGACCACATGCGGCAGCCGCTCCGACACATCCCACCGTGGAAGTCGCATGCCAGCCCATGTCGTAGTGGGCACGATTAACACCGCGTCCTACGGCGGCTTGCATTTCGAGACCGACAATGTAGGCATCCATCAACTGCAAACCGGTGGCATCGATCTCCTCGGCCAGCCCCAATAGAGCCGGAATCAATACGGCCGTTGCATGGGTGAAACCTGGAAGATAGTTGTCATCGAAGTCGAGCGCGTGCGCGGCCATACCGTTGGCAAGAGCTGCCCACGGTACCGGTGCCTTGTCTTCAGATCCGATGACCGTAGCAGAGCCGCCACCGGCACTATAAGGGGCGATGGTCGACCGTAAACGGGCCGAGCCTTCGTCGCCGGCGCCGGCCACCATACAGCCCACAACATCATGAATCGCCTGCTGAGCCCTTAATATAGCCAGATCGGAGGTAATTACCGGCGTCTCTGCAGCCCAGGCTGCAAGTGCTTTAGTAACTTCCATTTTTCTCCCTCCTTTTTAGAGCAACCGTTTATTTTTCATCCCTACTTCGCTCTGGTGGAGTGAAGTATTTTTAATTTTGCATCGATAAGTTGATTATGGGAAAGTCGTAGCAGTGTCGAGAGTTTGTGGATCAGATGATCTTCATGCTTGTCCAATTTCCCGTCCACGTAGACGATCTGCCACAATGTTTCTATGACTGCGATTTTTTCTTCCGTCGAATAATTTTCATTGATCAGCCTGGCGAACTGCCAGTAGTCGATACTGTCTTTGAGTTCATCGTCTGCAGCGGCCATGAGAGCATCCGCATGCTCCTGAGACAGACCATATTGGTCCCTTAATATAGAAAGAATCGTAGCTGTTTCTTCCTGGGTGAACGATTCGTCGATGCGCGCCATCTCCAAAAAGAGGGCGCAGGCGGCAACGCGGATGTCGTGTTCGGCGTTCTGGTCCGGATCTGAAGAATCGTCCGTTGTGATTTTGTTGAAGAATCGTTTCAAGTTATTAAGCATCACTCACCTTATCATTTCCTTGTTTTCTTAAATCATGCGCCTCATGCTGATAGCATAAATCCGGTCACACCATCAATGCCCGCTGTTGAAAATCGGTTCTTATTGAAAAAACCATTGCAGATTTTTTTCAGGAGATCTCTTTATAGATGACAGTGACGATTTCAAGTTCTTCTTCATGGGAAGGGGTTTTGAACGTGATCACATCCCCCGCCGCGGAATCAAATACGGCTTTTGCAAGCGGCGATGTCCAGCTGATGCGACCCTTATCGAGATCGGTTTCATCGATGCCCACAATCTGGTAATCTTTTAATGATCCATCCTGATGCCGGATCCGGACACTGGCTCCAAATCGGATCCGATCTGATTGAATCTCCAGGGGGTCAACGGTTTCAGTCAATTCCAGGCGTTGGATTAAAAACTCGATCCGGCGGTCGATTTTACGGAGCGCCTTCTTTGATTCATAAACGTCATCTGATGATGGACCGCTTCCAGTGGAATCGTCCTGATTGACCCGTTCCAGCAAACCGGGCCGTTCCTCATGCAATAAATTATCCAGTTCCTTGCGGAGTTGAAGGGCGCCTACCGGTGTCATATAATTCATGGCGCCGGGAGGAATATCCGCCCGGGCATCCAGATTAATTTCCGGTGTGGAATCGATACGACTATCATCTTCTTTTACAAATGCCTTGTTCATTTCTGCACCCGTCATGTTTACAGGCAATAGCGATATATGCCTACCTGGTTATCTACTAAAGCCAAGTTACCGAATGGAATAGGCTCATCTTCAATGCCGAATCTTCGCAACTTGAGTGTTCTGGATAACCGGATATAGCCATTTTGGCACAAGCTGGAGATGATCTCAAGTTCGCAGTATTCTCACCCATAAATTTGTCCCGAAACTGGTTGTACCCTATTCAGATTAAACGGCTTGTTTCCTGTAAAAATAAAGCACCATCAAACAACATTGTCTGTTGACCGTTCCATGTGGTATTTATATTAGGACACTTATCGTCATCGGATTAAAAGGGGAAAACATGTTGATTGAGAGATTTTTAAAAGCCGGGAGGGAATTTTTGGGATGTAAATTCCCCATTATGTGCGGTGCAATGACATGGATCAGCGACCCGAAACTTGTGAGCGCTGTGGGCCGAGCCGGTGGATTCGGGCTTTTGGCCGGTGGAAACGCACCGGTGGATGTGCTGCGGGATCAGATTAATGAAACAAGGAATTTGACGGATCATCCTTTCGGGGTCAATATCATCACATTGGCACCGGCGTATAAGGAGCATCTCGATCTTATTTGTGATATAGGATGCGAAACCATTGTGTTTGCCGGAGGGATTGCGAAGAAAAAAGAAATCCAGCAGGCTAAAAATTCCGGAGCAAGGGTCATCTGTTTCGCATCCACATCTCCGCTTGCGCATATGATGATTGAGCGAGGAGCGGATGCGCTTATACTGGAAGGTTCGGAGGCAGGCGGCCATATCGGACCGGTAGCCTTGTCGGTTCTAATTCAGCAAATTCTTTTTAAAGTTACCAATGTGCCGATATTCATCGCCGGCGGTATTGCCACCGGCCGCATGTTGGCCCATTTACTGATGATGGGGGCAGCCGGAATCCAGATGGGCACCCGTTTTGTCATGTGTGAGGAGTGTGTGGCCCATCCGGAGTTCAAGGAAACCTTTAGAAAAGCAAAAGCCAAAGATGCAACGGCGACTCCTCAGTTCGACAGCCGGCTGCCGGTGATACCGGTGCGGGCGTTGAAAAACGAAGGATCCATCGAATTCTCCAAGCTTCAACTGGAACTGCTCCATAAACTGGACAACCAACTCATCGATCGAGAACAGGCGCAGTTTGAGGTGGAGCGGTTTTGGGTCGGGGCTTTAAAAGATGCGGCCATAGAAGGCGATGTGACAAAAGGCTCTCTGATGGCCGGTCAATCTGTGGGATTGGTGGATGAAATCAAACCGCTTAAAAGCATCATCGATGAAATGATTGAAGCCGCCGAATCAGAACTTCAGCGGCTGAAACCCATGTTTCAATGAAACAGGTTATCTGGTTATATAGAAAGCGCAAGTTGAGTAATTTCGACTTTGAAGATAATCCGATTCGCGGACATGTGAAACTCGCACATAAGGGAGCGTAACACCGAACAGGGCTTCGAAATAAACAAAACATCACTGAAA
>CAYSUA010000185.1:0-10181 GCA_964433795.1 uncultured Desulfobacteraceae bacterium
GCATGAAACTCATCCACTGATCTTTCATTGCCCCGGGAAATTATTCTTTTCAATTCCTCAGATGCCTCCTCATCGAGTGCAGTCTGCCCGAAATTGCCACCCCCGGTTTTGACATGAAAGAGGGTCAGGTGTGTGTTCTCGTTATCATTCACCATGAAGCTGATGTGATCCAAAGCACGTAAGGAAGATTCCGAGCCGTCCACGGCAACCAGTATTTTGTTTGAAGCGACCTGACCGTCGATAATCCATACGGGAATAACCCTGGAATGTTCCACCAGTTCAACTGTGACACTGCCCATGAGTTTTTCCTGGATTTTCGACAATCCCCGCCGCCCGACAGCGATGGCATCATAGCCTTTGGTCTGGGCAAATCCTAAAATGTCCTTGGCCAAACCATGGGTACTCGGGGTAGTGATGGTTTCAATGCGATCGACCTCCACGCTCATTCCCACCATCTGGTCTTTGTATCCGTTTAAAAGGGAGTTCGCCTTTTCAACATTTTTCTTATGAAGTTTGTCCAGTTCCGCCTTGGCCTTCATGTTTTTAACCGCTTCGTCCTGCAGGTAAGACGAAATCATGGGCTGGACGTTGAAAAGGACATAGTGAAGATCTTTCACAGCAAAGGACATCTTAACCGCATAGCTGATAGCGTTTTTTGAATGGGCCGAATCGTCGACCGCAAGCATTATCTTTTTCTGCATGATTGGATCCTCCACTGACATCGTTAGGATTCATTCATCAAACTTGCATTCTTTGTATAGGGTCTAAAACACCACCTTGGGCAACAACCCGTCAAGGTTTGACCTCTCTTTGTTGGGAGACGCGTAAACCTACCAACCAGGCGATTTGGACCACCAGGTAGAGCTGGCCGATGATGGCTTCGAGAATAGCCATGGAAGAGGCAACCGAGGTGATGGGCGAGATATCGCCGTAACCCAAGGTGGTTAAGGTTACGAAACTGTAATAGAGGAAAACAAACCGTTTGTCGCCGATGGCATCCGCAATCCCGGAAAAAGAGTTGGGTTGAATTTGCTCCACAGCACCGTATACAAAGGCCCATAACACTCCCATCAGCAGATACACGACAACCGCAGCAAAAATCACTTCTCTGTTAATCCGGTCTTGCTGGAAAATATGTGTCAGTATGGTGATGATCATGTATACAAAGAAAGTGATCCCGAAAAAATTTCCGGTGATGCTTAAAACATACATTTCAACAAAATGCCCTGCCCATATGACGAGTAACATGGGAAGAGCTAGTACGATTGCAATAATAAGATGCTTTCTATCTTGCCGGATTGCATCGACAGCAAAAATGAAAACCATTGAAAAGAAAATATCGAGAAGAATTTTAATGTGGACAAGGCCCTTGAGGAGGGGACTTATAAGCAGCAGAAGCAGGATGGAAATCAGCAGAAAAAGAAACCGCTGCTCTTTATAGAATGAGTATACCCGCTTTACAACCATGTTGAATTTAGGGATAGTAAATGTGTCGTTTGATAAAAAAGATGAATTCGTAATAAATCGAATTCATTCAGTGTTTAGTGTTTAGTGTAAATTACATCTTCTGATATCAGACTACTGGAGTACTCAACACTAAACACAAAATACTAAATACTCTCTTAAATTGACTGCGTTCGTTACCAATCCGGCCACAACCATTTCTCTGTGGCCTTTTCAGAGGGGGGAGTTTCCAGTTTTGCAGGCTCAAGCAACTTTCCCCAGTTGGTGCGCTGCCGCATCTGCTCCTTATATTTTTCCGCAACAAAGCCCTTACCGACCCGGTACTGCCACCCTCCGCCCAATGCTTTATAGATGGCAACCAGGCTCAGTGAAACATCACCGGATACCGTCGTTTGGATGTCCTGCTGGTCGGTTAAAAACCGCTGCGTATCCAGCACGCGCTGGTAATCCGTAAATCCTTCACGATACTGGATCAAAGAAAGATCCACCGATCGCTTGGAGGCAACGACACTTTCAAGCAAAAACTTCTCCTGCTCCTGGGTCCGCAATAACGACACGATACCGTCTTCGGCTTCTTGTGCCGCTTCAAGCACCGTACTTTCATAATTGACCAGCAGCTCCTCGAACCGCGCATCCTGTACCCGCACACGGTTTTTGATCCGTCCGTAGTTCAGGATATCCCAGCGGATACCCGTACCGCCGAAAAACGAAAAGCTATCTCCATTGAACAGCCCGCCGATGCCGTCGCCGGCTTTGGTATTAGTGGCATCGGTGGTATAAAACCCGAGGGAGCCGAAAAGTTGAAGATGGGGGTAAAGATCCGCTTTGGCCACTCCGATCAGGGCACTTTGGGCGGCAAGTTCCCGTTCAGCAAGCCGTATGTCCGGCCGTCGGCGCAAAAGCTCCGCAGGGATGCCCACCGCTACACCTTCCGGCACCTTGGGAATGACGCCGGGCCCTTCCAGCATGGCATCGATTTCCCCGGGCAGCTTGCCCAAAAGTGTCGCCAGTGCATTCTTCAACTGTCGGATGGCCTGTTTGAATTGGGGAATCGTCGACTGCGTGCTGGTCAGCAGGGATTTGGCCTGGCTGACATCCAGCTCAGTGACCGCACCGCCTTTGAAACGCGCCTCGGCAATCTCAAGCGAGCGTCTTTGGATCTTTTCATTTTCCCGGGCAATGGCCAGCCGCTCTTCGTTTGTCCGGATCAGGACATAGATGCGGGCCACCTCGGCGCTCAAGGTCACCAGAAAGTCGTCGTAGCTAGCCACAGACGCCTCCAGGTTTCCTACCGATGATTGGACATTTCTTCGAAATTTTCCCCAGATGTCCAGCTCCCAGGTCGCATCGAATGCGATATCCAGTGAATTGTAGTTCAAGTCCGCTAACGCCGTTCCCGCGGCATTCTCGCTGGCCTGTGTATAGGCGTACTCGAAGCTACCGAATTGCTGCTGGGGATACTGGTCCCCGATGGCGATGGCCAGCTGGGCCCTTGCCCGCAGAACTCTGAGGCCGGCAATCTGAAGGTTCAGGTTCTGATTGTAGGCTGCCTCCACTAGCGTATTCATCACCGGATCGTTGAATACGGTCCACCATTTGGCATAGTCGATATCTTCGGTTTTGATCTTGGGATCCTCTTTTTGCAACCACTCCTTGGGTTCCTGGGCGGTTGGTTTTAAATAATCCGGTCCCACCATGGCACAACCGCTCAAAAATGCCGCTGCAACAATCGAAAGCATCAAACATTGCAGCACCGCTTCAATTTTAGACTTTAAACGCCTTTGGTTATGTTGCCGAATCATGGTATCTCCTTTTAATTGTTTTAATTCTCGTATTTTATCCTGAAAAAAATCGTATAAAGCACCGGCACCACGATCAGCGTCAGCAGTGTGGCAAACCCCAGCCCGAACATGATGGTCACCGCCATGGCAATGAAAAAGGCGTCCTGCAGGAGCGGCAACATACCCAGGATCGTTGTACTGGCCGCCATGGAGACCGGGATCAGTCGGCTGACCCCAGAGTCGACAACCGCCTGAAAAGCCGGTTTACCGCCGGCAAGTTGGTTATCAATCTCGTCGATGAGCACCACCGCGTTTTTGATGAGCATGCCGGCAAGGCTCAACAAGCCCAGGAGGGCCATGAAGCCGAAGGGTTGGTTTAACATCAAAAGCCCCACCGTCACACCGATGATTGCAAGCGGTACGGTCAGCCAGATGACCAACATCTTTTTTATGGAGTTGAACAGCAAGACGATGATCAGAACCATCAGGCCAAAAAAGATCGGTATGGTCGCAGCCAACGAGGCGCCCGCCTTGGCCGAGCTTTCAGCGTCTCCGCCCCAGGCCATACTATACCCCGGCATGTCTTTAAGCGGCCACTTATCCTGATATTTAACCGTTAAAGTGGATGCATTAAAGTCCTTGAAGGGATCTTCATCCGTACCGAATCGCTTGCCGAGGGCCATGCCCACGTCTACATTGAGCGCCTTTTCTATTTTGGGTTTGATCCGGGCAAACAACTCACTGGGAAGATCCTCGATCGGGTCTGAATGCAGGGTGATCATCTTGGCCCGGTTGCGTCGCCAGATGTATGGGTTCTCAAAGTCAGTTTTGAAGCCGGTAACCACCTGGCCCGCTGGTATCATCTTTTGGGCAGCCGGGCTCCACACCGGCAGAGCACCCAGGTTGTCCAGATCGATCCGCTCGGCTTCAGGCAAGCGGGCAATGATCGGCAACAGCTCGTCCGCCTCCCGGTATACGCCCGCCCGGGTACCTTCCACCGCCGATTCAATAGCACGGGAAAGATCGGGTCGGTCGATCCCGGCTCGCCGGGCCTGACTTTCTGCCATCACCGGTCTAACCACCTTCACCATGTTTCGGGCCTCGTTTCGAACGTATTCTGTATCCGGGTCATCAAGCATGACGGCTTCCGCTTTGGCAGCCAATTCCCGCAGTACTTTTTGATCCGACCCGTAGATGCGAAGCTGAATCTTTCCGCCCGTTGACGGGCCAAGCACGAACAGTCTTACCTGGATGATGGCCTGGGGCAACAGGGCCTGAAGTTGGCTCCTCACCTCGTTTTTCATTCCGGCGATAAGTCTGTAATCGTCTACGTCGATTAGAACTTGAGCAGTGGAATAGTACGGATTTTCCGGAGTGTAGGTAAGCAGGAAACGGGGTGCCCCCCCGCCAATCTGGGTCGTCAAGTGTTGAACGCCCTCTATGGTCTTCAGTTTCTCTTCGGCCCGCGTCATCTCCCGGGTCGTTTCCTCAATGCTCGTACCCTCCGGAAACCAGAAATCCACATAGAATTGGGGTCGTGTAGAATCGGGGAAAAAACTGTTTTTTACATGGCCGAATCCCAACAGCGCTCCGATAAAGCATGCGACAACCACCGCCATGGTGACCCAGCGGTACCGGATGCAACTGGAAAGAAATGATCGATAGAGCTGGTAAAACTTGCCGCCGTATGGATCTTCCGGTTTTTGTCCACCCCCATTCCCTTTTGATTTGCCCATGAGAAAAGTTTTGCACAATAGCGGTGTGCACGTCATCGCAGTCACCCAACTTAACATCAAGGAAAAAAGGATAACCCAGAACAGCGTCCCGCAATACTCTCCGGTACTGTCAGGGGACGTGCCGATGGAGGCGAAGGCGGTAACAGCCACAATGGTGGCACCCAGAAGCGGTATGGCGGTCTGCCCCACCACCTCACGGGCCGCTTTGAGTGCATCCTGTCCCTGCTCCATTTTTATTCGCATGCCGTCTGTGACCACAATGGCGTTGTCTACCAGCATGCCCAATGCGATAATCAAAGCGCCCAACGAAATCCGCTGAAGGGTGACATTCCCCATGTCCATAAGAACGAAGGTGCCCATGATGGTCACAAACAGTATGGCACCGATAATCAAACTGCTGCGAACCCCCATGAAGATGAGCAGTACCACCACCACGATGATCACGGCTTCGACCAGGTTCACTAGAAAACCTTTAATCGATTTGTTTACCGCGCTGGACTGCATGGAAACAATATTCCCCTCCATGCCTATGGGCCTCGACGATTCCAGCTCTCTAAATCGCTTGCCAAGCGCTTCTCCCATGGTCACCACGTTGCCCCCCTCAACCGTGGAAATACCCAGTCCGATGGCGGGTTGGCCGTCGTAGCGCAACAGCGCCCTGGGGGGCTCCTGGTACCCGCGCGTGATGTCGGCCACGTCTCCCAGGTAAATCTGGCGGTCGGAATCCAAACCCCGGGAACTGATGAGAAGATCCTTGAATTCCTGTTCCGACTTGAACTCCCCGGTGGGATTGACCGATATGTACTCTTTTCCGATGGTCAGGTGTCCGGAAGCGGCAGGTAAATTTTTTGCAGACAACGCACTGTAGATGTCATTCGGGGAGATGCCCAGCTGAGTCATTTTATCCCGCCGCATCTCGACATAGATGACCTCCGGTCGATTGGCATAAATGGTAATCCGCTTTACATCCTGGACCTGCAGCAACTCTTTCTGGAGGAACTTGACGTATTCGTAGATCTCCCAGTATGTGTATCCTTCACCGGTGATGGCCACGTAGGCCCCGTAGACGTCACCAAAATCGTCATTTACAACGGACGGGCCGGCTCCGGGTGGAAGTTTCGCCTGAATGTCGTTGACCTTGCGCCTCAACTCGTCCCACACCTGGGGAAGCGTGGCTTTGCCGTACCGATCCTTTATCACGGGGTGGATAATAGACAATCCGCGGGAGGACCGAGACCACACGTAATCCAGTTGCCCCATCTCCTGCACGGCTTTTTCGATGACGTTGGTGACCTCTTCCTCCACCTCGGCTGCCGATGCCCCCGGGTAGGGGGTACTGATCACGGCCTCCTTGATGGTGAACTCCGGGTCTTCAAGCCAGCTCAGGTTAAAAAAGGAGACGGCCCCGACAACGACGAGCAGGATGGTCATGACCCAGGTAATGACACTTTTCCGTATGCTCAGCTCCGCGATATTCATCGTTTGTATCCTTCCATCTTGCTCAGATCACTGACCTGCAGGCCCTCGCGCAGCCGGCTGACCCCGCTGACGGCCACGATCTCACCGGATTTAATCCCCTCGAGAATTTCAATGCTGTCCGTTCCGGTGAGGTCACCGGCTTTTACCGGCCGCCGTTGTACGATCATGGATTCTTTGTCCACGATCCAGATGTGGGCCTTTCCGGACGCATCCGAAAAAAGGGCTATGGCCGGGATTAAGAAACGTTCCGTTTCCTGCTCGCCTACCGATGGACTGCCGGACACCGTGGCCGTCATCCCCGGCAGCACATTGATATCGTCGGGTTGCGGCATCTGCATGACAATCTGATAGGTCTGGGTCTTGGGATCGGCCCGAGTGGAGTATTCCTTGACGGTCAATGGATACTGCTTGCCGGGTGCCGAGGCAAACTCGGCAACCGCGTTGGTGTCACGCCCGCTTTTAACCCTGGCCATAATGATTTCCGGCACATCGACGAGAACTTCCACGTAGGTGATGTCATCAAGGCTCACAATGGATTGTTTGGCTCGGATTTCTTGATGATTATCCACATAGCGTCTGGATATGACCCCCGAATAGGGTGCCTTAAGATAGGTGTAGCTCAACTGGAGCTTTGCCGCATCGACAGATGCCTGAAGGGATTTGATTTCCGCTTCCTTGGCCTCAATATCCTCTTTGCGGGCTCCTCTCTTGGCGATGCCAAGATCCTCTTCCGACCGCCTGAGCTCTGCCTCCGACTGTTCCTTTTTATTAACCGCCTTATCGATCATGCCCTGGCTCACGGCTCCCGGATCGGCGGCCTTAATCCGCATCACCCGCTCGTATTCCGCTGTTGCGAGCTTGAAAGCGGCTTTTGCCTTGCTCAACGCTGCTTTGAATTTTCGGATATCTTCCGGGCGCGCCTGCCGCATGGATTTCAGGCTGGCTTTGGCATTTGCCAGTCTCCCCTCTTCGTTTCTGAGCCTCACCTTGAAATCCCTGGGGTCGATACGGGCCAGCAAGGCATCCTTTTTAACCCCCTGCCCTTCTTCTATGGGCAGCTCGATCAACGGTCCGGATACCTGGAACGCAAGCTCCACCCGTTTGGAAGCGCGAACTTTTCCCGGGAAACTCCGTTTCATCGCTTCCTGAGCGGAAGCGACGGTTATCATTTTTATGGGTCTTACAACGTTGCGCTCGGCTTTCTCCTCTACCTTCTTCTCGCATGCCATCAAAAATACGGGTAAACAAGCAAATACCCAGATAAGTAACTTGAGTCTGAAATATTTCATTTTAACAACCTTTCCATATGAATGATTTTGGATGGTTCCATATCGCAAAATTTCGAATCCCAATTGTCTATAAAGATATGTATCAACGGTAACATAACCAAGTGTTTTATAAAATTGTGAAAGTGACAAAAATACAGAAATGAATCGTTTTCGATTGAGTTTATATACTCGTTTGAGTGGTTAACCGTAACTATTGGATAATAAACCGAACGTCTTGTTCATGCTATAGCATAAAGGGATAGGAGTCGCCAAATCAAAATTTTACCATCAACTCTCTAACAATTTCTAGAAGTGGCGGTTTCAGGGTCCGCCATTTGGGCTGAATCGCCTTGTTTTCAATCCATGTAAATTCAACGGCTTCATATCGTTCAGGAATGGTGTTTTTCCCGTCCTCCCCATAGGTGACGGCAGGATAGTATTCCACAAATAGCATTCGTGCAGAATCGATATGAAAAGCTTCGGCAATCGTTGTGGCAAGATGCCCGGCACAGCTTTTAATGGTCATTCCGCTGTCCGGAACATCGGAAACGATGACGATAATGGGCCGGAGATGACTGATCCCTTTCGTATCTCCTTTTCGAAGATCGAATATTCGAAGCCGACATCTCCCACTGGCCAGCTTGAGCTCGCCGCCCCATCCTTCCCATGAGAATATGTCGTCATGAATCAGCATATCTATTAAGAGAGTGTTTAGTATATCGTGTTTAGTGTATAGCGACCTATCGAACTTGTATAACATATTTCTTACCCAACACTAAATACGAAACACCAAACACCGGATTTTTAAAACAGCGTTTAAGCGCCAAAGGATTGGCGCCTGTCATGAAAATTCACTAGGATGCAGGTATCTGTTTACTCAATGATTCCTGAGAGTTATTCAATCACCGATTATAAAGGCCGCCTGGCACGCTAATTGCTCGAATAACTTCAAATAAGGAGCTTTTAAAAAAATGTTTCCTAAGTCCATAAATCCGGCATCGTTGTTAGACGGTGCGTTCTTAAAACAGCTGCAGAACCGGTTTTTTGAGTTTCCGAAAATCTTCGGCCAGTTATACCAGTCAATTTTAGGCAACACCATAAATCAGAACGGAAACCCGCCTCCGAAATATCTGGGCGCCATTAGTTCTGAAAATCCCACAATTTACTCACTCCTAAAAGAACATCCGGATTACGGTAAAAGCCCCTCAACGGTTCTTAATGCATCACCTAACAAGAGCAAGACATTCACCCGTATTCCGACCGGATCATATGTTTACCTAAATCCAAAGACGAGCGAGATCTCATGGTCCATGACACCTCCGCCTGACGATTTACTGCCGAAAGCTCAGTACAACCTTAAACCCATGGATCCTTTATCACAAAGGCTTGACCGGGCCGTGAAATCCTATGTGGGGAAACCATATGAAGAAATCGACTGTTATGAGCTTCTGGTTAAAGGTATTAAGGATATGGGATTCCGGTACCACGGCACCGGCGGCATCAAAGACCGGCTGATCCGGTGGGCGGAAACAACCGGGAAAAAATCGAACACCTACATTACCGGCGAGGGATTGGTGCAGGCGACCGGCAATATGCACTATTCACGGAACCTGAAACCCGTTGGCAACCATAAGGCACAGGCAGAGCAGATTTATGAGGAAATGACCCCCCGGTTGAACAAGGGGCATATCCTTTCATTTTCCACCCGAACCAGGGGGCACACCGGCATCATTTCTCAAAGGGATGGCCGGTGGACCTTTATCAATTCCGGCGATATGGATCATAACCTGAGCGGAAAGCAGCGCTCAATGGAAGTCGGTGAAGAAGACTTGAAGGCTGAAATTGAAAACTGGCTGCAACGGGCTTCACGCAGAAATGAAAGATTGCAGATCTCTGTGGGGCGCCTAGATGGCCGAAAGCTAGCTGCCTTCATCAACCCCGGAACGTTTATTAAAAGAAGCGTGTAATGACGATGGTAAATAAGCGATATCGGCTATATTGGTGAGTGAAAATCTAAATGAATCAAGAAAGTCAAGGTGTTAGAGCCCATTTCTACCTTGACAAAAAAACCCGGGTTCTCTATATCCTTGACCATAAAAGGAATTTTCACTCTTTATCTGTTCTCAATGGTAATTTCCAATCATGTCCGCAACGTTTTTAAAAAGCCCTGTCCCTGCATTGGGAAGATTGACCATTTCCTTTATTCGGGAATTAGGAAAAATAGCGGTTTTTTTCTTTCGCGGTTTCTTTCTCATCTTTTCCCTGCCGCTTCAATTCTCTAAATTCATTCAACAGATATACTTTATCGGTACCAAATCGTTGCTGGTTATCTGTTTAACCGGTGCATTCACCGGGATGGTTTTAGGACTTCAAGGATATTACACCCTGGTCAAATTCGGATCTGCAGGGCTTTTGGGAGCTGCAGTCGCCTTATCCCTGATCCGAGAACTGGG
>CAYSUA010000186.1:0-3422 GCA_964433795.1 uncultured Desulfobacteraceae bacterium
AATACTTATAGAGTTGCACGTCTGTTCACGCTGGCGCTGTTCATTTTTTTAGCATTCGTTAATTTTTCATGGGCAAGAACCGTCACCCTACCGCTGACCATCGATCATCAGCTACTCCGATCTCTTGTGGTAAAAACCGCTTTTACAGATTCCGGTCCGTCCGCAATTCTCGCGGATGAGCACAACGGATGTTGGGATATTAAAATATCAGAGCCTCGTTTTTCCGAGGAAAATGGGCTGCTCCGATTTCAGACAAAGGTATATGTATATGCCGGTGTGTTTGCTTTCAACAAATGCATCCTTCCCGTTGAATGGGAAGGCTATCTGATACTGTACCAAGTTCCGAAAATCGACAACCAATGGATTCTCTCATTCGATATTGTTGATTCTGCCTTATACAATAAAGATTTTGAACCCGCCACCATTGCCGGGATTATCTGGAATTTAGTCAAAACGACCATATATGAATATTTAGGAAGTATTACCATCAACCTTGCCCCTCCCGTATTGGAATTAAAACTTTTTATTGAACCCTTGTTTCCAACGGAACATAAACCTCGTGCCGATCGTATGATACGCAGCATAAGACCCGGTGAGGCCAGAACACGAACCGATGCAGTGCAGGTCGATGTTCTTTCTGAAGTAGAAGAAATTTATGAAACGGATAAAGATAGAGCGGCTGAAAAACTAACAGAAACAGACTTAAACAGATTATTGGCAACTTGGGAGACATGGGATGCATATTTGGTATATATCATTACCTCGATGACCCGGGAACCGCTTACGGATGAAGATCGCCAAGTACTTCTGGACGTTTTGCTGGAAACGCGCTACCGGTTCATTTCTGAGTTGACGGATCAAACCCTGAAGAAAGATTTTGTACGGGAACAGTTTGTGGTCGCCTGGAAAAAACTGGCATCAATATTCAGAAATCATTTGGGAGACGATCCTTCCAAAGACCTTTTGGGTTACCTTGCCTTCTTTACCGCTTCGGATGCGCTCTCTGCCCTCGATAAGATCGGCCCGTCGCTTGGGATCGAAATCAGTCGAAATGGACTGGTTCGCCTTGCCAGAATGATTGTAGAAAAGGAAGGAGAAATCCTCTCCTACACAGTTTTGGTTAACAGAGAGTTAAGAGAAATACTGGGATTTGGTCCACCACTGGCAGATTCGGGAACTTCTTTCTCTGGTGAAGAATTGGAAATTGGAGATGAAACCTCCTTTCTGAATATTATTATACCCAAGGCATGGGCGGCAGGGGCAAATTCGAATAAAAACAAGAAACTTCATGAAATTATGAAATGGGTGCTAAAAGATAGCAGTAACATTAACCCTTATATTGAGCGTATTAAATCCCTGCTTTCCGAAGTCATAAATGAGAATATAGATAAAAGCGTGCTTTCAAGCGTCTACCACGATATGTACCGTCAGATTGTTCTTGCCACCACCTGGCAGGAAAGCTGCTTCCGTCAGTTTAAAATAAGAAAGAAGAAAATAACGTACCTGAGATCCTATAACAAAACATCCGTCGGTCTGATGCAGATCAATGAACGGGTCTGGCGCGGCATATACGATCGAAATCAACTCAGGTGGAATATCCGATACAATTGTATGGCAGGTAATGAAATACTGGAGCTATATTTCCGAAAATATGCTTTGCTCAGATTGAAAAAACACCGTCTCAAAAAATCCATAGACGACAAGACGCTATCCGGTCTTGTCTATGCAATGTATAACGGCGGTCCCGGGCAGTTTAAGAAGTATCTCAACCGTCAAAAGACCGGAAAATATTATAGGAGCGATCGACTGTTTGCTGAAAAACTAGCCTGGTTATCCCGGAATGAGTGGGACAATATCAGGATTTGCCTTGTCGGGAAATAATCATGTGCGGACGTTTTGCTCAATTCACAGTCTTAGAAAACCTTCAAAGCCGCTTTCCTATCGATACGGTCGCCTGTGAGTTCACGCCCAGTTATAATGTGGCCCCATCCCAAAAAATCTTGTCCATCATCCGGCGTAAAGAAAACCTGCTACTCAACCTTCATTGGGGTATCGTTCCGTTCTGGGTAAAAGATTTCTCAAAAGCCTCAAAACCGATCAACGCTCGGGTTGAAACCGCAGCTGAAAAACCGAGTTTTAAAGCGGCATTCAGGTACCGGCGCTGTCTGATCATAGCGGACGGTTTTTACGAATGGAAGAAAATCGGCAGCAGGAAGCAGCCGTGGTTTTTGACGTTGCCAGAGAAAGAACCGTTTGCATTTGCCGGGCTCTGGGATGCCTGGACCGGTGAGGATGATTCCGTCTACCATTCCTGCACAATCCTCACCACTGCTGCGAGTGAATCCATCCGTGACATCCATCAACGAATGCCGATAATATTAAACCCTGATGCTTTTCATGAATGGCTGAATCCGGATAATCAGGATACTTCAAAATTGGAGATACTTTTAAGGGAGCAAACCGTCCAAGAATTCAAAGCCTATCCGGTTTCCACTTATGTTAACGCTCCAAAAAATAATGATCCGAAATGTATCAAACCCGATGAATCTTTAGGAATTGAGGGATCGGTTTAAATATTACCGTACGGTTATTATCATTAAGGCAATTGTTGTGAAGAGGTTTGTGGTTGTTTCGCGAAGCGAATGCATTTTTTTGTTGGGCCATTGTCGGCCCAACAAAAGAGTCAGCGCATGTCTGTGTGGGTCTGTGGCTAACATTCAAAAAATATTCAGAATAACCTTCGAATTGAAAAAATAAAGAAAGAGGGGGAGAGAAAAGAATGGACACATCCCAACTGGTATTAACGGCACTTGGCCCGGATCGACCCGGAATCGTAGATACCATCAGCAAATATATATTCAAGCACAGTGGAAATATCGAAGATTCAAGAATGGCTGTGCTGGGCAGTGAATTTGCGATGATCATGCTGATTACCGGTGGTAAGGATACCATTTCAGCCATCCGGCAAAACACGGCGGAAATAGAGAATGAGGCCGGAATTTCAATCGTCGTAAAAGAGACCCGTATCAGACCCAAGCCGAAAGATATCGTACCGTATAAAATAACGATGACCTGTTTGGATCACCCAGGCGTCGTACACCAGATCTCTTCTCTGATTGCATCAAAAAGCATCAACATCGAAGCCATGGAGACAGAATCTTATGAGGCGCCCATCACCGG
Organism: uncultured Desulfobacteraceae bacterium; assembly: GCA_964433795.1. Lineage (GTDB taxonomy): Bacteria > Desulfobacterota > Desulfobacteria > Desulfobacterales > SURF-15 > DUZK01. Next base: position 3,181 of record CAYSUA010000186.1, read on the forward strand.
TTCCCAGCTTTTCAGGTTCGAAGCCATCGTCTCCATCCCCTCTTCAAAATCCATATCCGGCTTGAAAAAAGATCTGGACAGACTAGCAGAGGATAACAATTTCGATATGAGAATGGAGACGCTGACCTTAGATTAATAAATCGAATTTTCCATCCACCAGATGTGAATCAGGCGACTCAAAAATGCAATGAAAACAATAACTAAAAAACATCTTGACCGTCTATGAGTGCGATGCTAACTTA
>CAYSUA010000186.1:3432-10143 GCA_964433795.1 uncultured Desulfobacteraceae bacterium
GGGTTATTGATTTCGGTCCTGTTTTACCGGTCAACCTCCGATGGCTTTGAATCGTTAATAAATGGAATTTATCGGACAAGAAGGAAAACTATCCAGGCAGAATGAATAGGATCCATCACGATTACCGGAACCGTTAGGATGAGATTCCGACGGTTTTAGGATGAAAGGTAGTTAAAGTGTCGGAAGAAAAAAAGTCGAAAAAGGATAAAAAACCGGAAGTTGAGGTGAACAAGGATAGGGTGAAGTTCGAAATTTACGGAGAGGAGATGATTGAGAAAACGGTTAAATTAAGCGGAAACAGCGGACGCGTTTATCTCCCACCGAACTGGGTCGGACACCATGTAAAGATTATCAGAATCGACTAATACCATAAGGAGTCAATCTGTGAATGCAGTCGATATACGAAGAATGAAAATTGAAGATGCCGATGAAATCGGAGCCATTTCTACGGCGATCACACAGAGAACGACAGGTGTGGACTTTAAGAGAATTGTCGAAGAGCAGCTCCGGCATGAGAGAAATGCATGTTTTGTGGCGGAAATTGAAGGTAAAGTCGTGGGGTTTATGATCAGCTATATTCAATCCGGTGGTTTCGGATTAAAAGAAAGTGCCTGGGTCGTTCAGCTGGGGGTCGATCCGAAATATATGGGTCAGGGAATCGGCGATCATCTGGCAAAAGAAATCTTCAAATACTGCCAGAAGTCTGGCATCAAGGACATCTACACTTCCGTTCGTTGGGATTCAACGGATCTTCTCTCGTTTTTTAAAACCCTCGGCTTCGACCGAAGCAATTTTATCAACCTGCGAAAAAAGCTGGAGTAATATCAAATTTACGATTTTCGAATTGTGATTTTCGATTCTTGAATCGAGATAACGATTGAATTATTCAATTCTCAATATTCAATTCAAAAGATATCACCCAGTTTTTTACAAATCGCTCTATGAAGCAGGTTGTGGTGCCCGGATTCGGAGCAAACCCACCGTATACCCTTCTGCCATTTTAGATATTCAAAACGTTTCCGCAAAATGGTGCGAGTTGAGGTACCTGAAATGTATTAAATTGTTTTTTCCTTGACACTTTTCGACCTTTTTCATAGTTATATTGTAGCTAACATGTAGTTAATACAGATGATATTGATCTGAAATGTGACCGATCCAAAGAAACATAAAAGATCAGGAGGGCAAATTGAAAATTCTCACAACAGTAAAAAATGTGGTTGATGTGGAATTGAACATCAACTTGGAGAACGGGGCCATTGTTGAAGAAGGGCTGCAGTATGTCATCAATGCCTGGGACGAAAGTGCGGTGGAAACCTCGGTCCAACTCAAGGAAAACAACAACGCGGAAACAACTATGATAAGTGTCGGCGGTGGTGAAGACAATACCAAAATGATCCGTAGAGGTTATGCCATGGGAATCGAAAACGGGATTCAAATCGATGATCCGGCCCTGGCCGAAACGGATTCGTCTGTCTACGCCAAAGTTCTGCAGAAGGTTTACGAAAAGGGAAGCTATGATCTGGTTATCATGGGCAAACAAGCCCAGGATACGGATAATGGTCAAACCGGAATCATGTTGGCTGAGTACCTGGGATTACCTTGTGTCAGTAATGTGATCGCCATCGAAGTGATTGACGACCAGCACATTAGAGTATCCCGATTGGGTGATGCCGGAACCGAAATCGTTGAACTGGAGCTGCCGGCCGTGGTCACGGTCGATGTCAGTATTAATGAACCGCGCCTGCCCCAAATGCGCAGCATCATGATGGCAAAGAAAAAGGCCATCGATGTAATGGATCTGGCAGCTCTCGGTACGACCCATGATGAAGTCGGAGGCGCTGCCCTAAAATCGGAAGTTGTTGAATTTATAGCACCGGAAAAACGAGAGGGCGGGCAAAAATTTGAGGGCGATGCTGCCGAAATTACCGCCCGGGTTGTCGATCTTCTGGCCAATGAAGCGAAGGTTTTATAACGAATTCATACAAGGAAAACAATATCATGGCTAAAGTACTCGTAATTGCAGACATCAAACAAGGTGGACTAAAAGGCAGCACAGCCGAACTTTTATCAAAAGCCAAAGCCATCGGAGCAGAAACCTCAGTGGTGGCGATTGGCAGTAATATTGAATCGTTAATTCCCAGCTTGGCAACCGCCGGCTCCGATACGCAATATGTCGCCGATGATCCCGGACTGGAGCTGTTTTCAGCCGGTCCATTCGCATCCTGTGTCGTCGACGCAGCCAAACAATTTGAAGCTGATATGATTTGGTTCGGTTTTTCCGAAACCGGCAAAGCCGTGGCCCCGAGGGTTGCAGCTCAACTGGATGCCGCGTGCGCCACTGATATTACCGACGTGATGCTTCAGGGAGATCAAATCGAAGTCATAAGACCCGCCATCACAAATAAAGTGATTCAACGCGTCAAAGTCAATGCCGGACAACTGGTGGCGGTTGTCAGAGCAGGCGCGTTCGAAGCGACGGAAGGAATCACAGGAACCGAAAACGTCGTCACGCTTTCCCCTCCGGCAACTGATTTAAGGGCCGTGATCAAGGAAATCGTATCGGAAGCAAGCGGTGAAATCGATCTTGCCGATGCCGACGTCGTCATCTCGGTGGGCAGAGGTGTTAAGGATCAAGCCGGTGTCGATCTTGTAAAAGAACTGGCCGACGATTTAAAAGCCGGTTTCGGCTCTTCCCGTGCCATGGTGGATGGTGGATTCATGCCACATTATAAGCAAGTCGGACAAACCGGTAAAATTGTCGCCCCTACCCTTTATATGGCAATCGGTATCTCCGGAGCCATCCAGCACCTCGCGGGAATGAAAGGCGCAAAAGTGATTATAGCCGTTAATAAAGACCCTGAAGCACCCATATTCAATGTGGCTGACTATGGTATCGTCGGAGACCTCTTCGAGGTGGTTCCGATTCTTCGCGAAGAAATTAAGAAAATAAGAACCTAGGTCACTATGAATCCCCTGTTGATGTCTCTTCTGATTATTGTCGCCCTGGCAGTTTTCGGCCGCACGATGGTTCGCAAAATTCAATTGTTAAAGGCGCTCGGACCCGCAGATAGAGCCGATCATCTGAAGGAACGCCTGATGGAACGATTGATGAATATGGTCACTCTGGCCATGGGCCAGAAACGCCTGGTCGGAAGAGCAAAAGAAAGAAGTTCGGGTATCACACATGCGTTCATTTTCTGGGGATTCTGTATTTTATTGATTCGCAGCTTAACCTTATATGGAGAGGGATTTTACGAAGAATATCACCTGCCGTTTTTGGGTGACGACTATTTGCCCGGGTATCTTTATATCGCCTTAAAGGATATCATGGAAGGGATCGTTTTATTAATGATCCTCTGGGCAATTTTTCGTCGAACCGTTCTTAAACCGGAACGATTGCACAATACCGTCGAAGCCTTTCTGGTCCTGGCGATGATCGGGATTTTGATGGTGTCCGATCTATTGTACGACGGCGCACGGTTCAATTTAATTCAACTTTACAACAACCCGGGAAGTATCCACTACTTCAATAATCCGCAGTATGGTTCCGAATTTCTTTGGACACCGATATCGGTGGGAGCGGCCACCCTGATTTCAGGATTAAGCGCGGAAGCCAACACCACCATCCTGATCATGATGTTTTGGCTTCACATCTGTACGCAGCTTACATTTTTGAATCTTCTCCCTTTGGGAAAACATTTTCATGTGATCACAGCCCTTCCCAACGTTTTTCTAAAAAGCCTGGGCTATCCTCATGAAAAACCCGAACTGCTGGATCTGGAAGACGAAGCCGCCTGGGAGGAAGAATCCTTAGGGATTAATCATATCCATCAACTCAACTGGAAACAGGGACTGGACCTTTATACCTGTACCGAATGTGGACGATGCAAGGAGGTCTGCCCGACATATATCACCGACAAACCGTTAAATTTGCATGATTTCAATGACACACTGAAGCTTGAACTATTGGAAAATGCAGATAATATCGTCAAAAGGGCCAGGCTATCCGCCGCAATTAAACAAAGCGAAGATACCGGCCAAATTGAAAAAATCAAGGAGGAGATCGCAGCACTCAACAGCAAAAAACAATTGATCGGCGAGGTCATCGCAGAAGACACACTTTGGGCATGTACGACGTGCCGTGCCTGCGAAGAAGTTTGCCCGGTAACCATTGAACATGTGCCCAGAATCATAGCCATGAGACAGGGGCAAACATTGATGGCGGAAACTTATCCCAAAGAGCTGAACCCGGCCCTGAAAGGGCTCGAACGGAACGGCAACCCGTGGGGAATCGGTTATGATAAGCGGGCCGACTGGGCGGAAGGGTTGGACATTAAAATGATGGCAGACGACTCGGACGTCGATTATCTCCTTTGGGTCGGATGTGCCGGTTCATTCGATGATCGATCCAAAAAAGTATCGACAAGCCTGGTTAGAATTCTTAATAAGGCAGGGATCAGCTTCGCGATCCTGGGTGTGGAAGAAAAATGTACCGGCGACTTTGCCAGACATGTCGGAAATGAAATGCTGTACCAAATGATGGCCCAGGAAAACATCGAAACGCTGAACAACTATAAAGTCAAAAAAATAATCGCGGCGTGTCCCCATTGTCTCAATACACTCAAACATGAATATCCTCAAATGGGAGGAAATTACGAGGTGATCCATCATGCCGAGTTCATCGATCAACTCGTCAAAGAAGGAAAAATTAAACTGAAACAAACGTTGGGAGGCGCTCTGACATATCATGATCCCTGTTACCTGGGGCGATATAATGACATTTTCGATCAGCCGAGATCGATCCTGCAATCCGTTTCGAAAGGCGGACTCAAAGAACTTAAACGACACGGTCGGGAAAGCTTTTGTTGCGGTGCCGGTGGGGGAAGAATGTGGATGGAGGAGACCATCGGCAAAAGAATCAATCTGGAGCGTTCGGAAGAAATCGTCGCTCGGCAAGTCTCCAATGTAGCGGTTGGCTGTCCCTTCTGCCTGACTATGATCGAAGACGGCATGAAAGATCTAGAGAAGGAAGAGGAGATCAAGACAATGGATATCGCCGAACTTGTGGAAAAAATATGGACCTAAATTGATCCGGTTCAAGGGTTACAAAAAACTAGTCCAGATCCAATTTCACTTTGCATTGATTACATTTTACAACGCCCCGGAAAAGTTTATTGCCGCATTCCGGACAAATATAGCGAGCTTCTTCATCCTGAATCCATTTTTCAGTACCAACCTCTCGCCAATAAGGAATAGCACGTAAAATAACCTTTTTGCCGACAGCCATGGGAAAATCTTCAATGTACTGACAAGGAAATTCATCGCATTGATGGCATCCGGTGTAACCTTTCTCTCGTGTGCAGGCCCTGATCTCACACTGTCGGCAATGCATAAACCGTTCATCAGATAAGCAGCCGCGGCATTTAATATTTTCAATCGAAAGGTTTTCACAATCAGGAAGAATACCTTTGCCGGAAACTCCTCCCTTGTAAAGATTCACTAACCGCTCCTTGAATTTGTGATTATTATCACGGTGTGCGATATAAATGGCACAGACGCCGCAATAAAGACCACATGGAGAAATAAGATCCGGATTTATCGTCATGATTCTAATCCTTTCTGATATCTTGTTCGCCGGCAGTTGATGATTAATGGTTTTGAAATGGCTTCTACTTCTCTGCTTCAGGATGGGTGGGCGTGAATAACGCTTCTGTTAAAACGTAAGCGGCTTGCAGTGCCGATGTGGGGCAAAGCGGAAAGCATTCTTTGCAGTCCCAGCATTCCTTGGCGGATATTTCCGGAATGAAACTGATCTCTTTCCTTATGCCTCTGTCAATAAATCCCACAGCGTTCTTCTTCTTGACCTCAGCACAGTATCTGACACATAGACCGCAATGAATGCAAAATGAGACCTCTTTTTCAAAACGGTCTCTGTCTGCTCCATACGTTTTAGCCAAATCCTGCAATTCCGGGGAATCCGGCGCATGTGCCATCAATAACTCTACTATCATTTTACGAATTCGATCTATCTTATCAGACCTGGTTCTGACCACCAGGTTTTGTGCTACCGGGTAAACGCAGGAAACAACGAGCCGGGTCCATCCGCGAACTTCTACTTCTACGATACAAATTCGGCAACCCCCAAAGGGTTCTAGTTTTTCGTGGTGACAGAGTGTAGGTATGGATATCCCCGCATTTCGGGCTGCCTCCAGGACGGTCATCCCTTCCCTTGCGCCGACTTCTTTTCCGTCAATCTCTATCAGGATTTCACTCATTTTTCTTTGCTCTTTCGTTTTATCAATCTTTTTTCTTCAGGGATAGGAGCCGGAACAGGCTCGCCGGAAATTTTCTTCACCGCACCAAACCGGGGGGGGCAAACTTCAAAGCAGGTTCCGCAATTTGTGCATTTCTCCTGGTCGATGACATGGATCTTGTTCTTGCCGCCGATAATAGCGTCTGCAGGACACTTCCTCGCGCAAATCATACAGGCCGTGCACTTGTCCGGATCGATATGGTACGCGATGAGTTCCTTGCAGGACAGCGCCGGGCACCGCTTCTCTTGGATGTGTGCCTCATACTCATCTCTGAAGTAGCGCAACGTGCTCAGAAACGGGTTGGGAGCACTCGTACCCAGCGCACACAGAGAGGCATCTTTGGCTGTCTCGGATAGCTCCTCCAAAAGCTCGATGTCGCCCGCTTTTCCTTTTCCTT
>CAYSUA010000187.1:0-6073 GCA_964433795.1 uncultured Desulfobacteraceae bacterium
GGTCCCAAGGGTCCGGCTGTTCGCCGGTTAAAGGGGTACGTGAGTTGGGTTCAGAACGTCGTGAGACAGTTCGGTCTCTATCCGCCGTGGGCGCAGGAGGCTTGAGGGAACCTCTTCCTAGTACGAGAGGACCGGAAGGGATAAACCTATGGTGTGCCAGTTGTTCCGCCAGGAGCAGCGCTGGGTAGCCATGTTTAGTATTGATAAGCGCTGAAGGCATCTAAGCGCGAAGCTGCCCCCAAGATGAGGCCTCCCTTCCCTATTAAGTTAGGGAGTAAGACTGCAGAGAGACTATCTGCTTGATAGGCCGGATGTGTAAGGATGGCAACATCTTCAGCATACCGGTACTAACCGGTCGAGAGGCTTGACCCACGCAATGAATTTCATACCAAGCGAAGCTGTCAGCTAACAGCTGGCAGCGATCAGGCATCTTCTTGGTTACAAAAGACTACTAACAGTTTCTATTTCTCTTGGCTGTCAGCTGGGATAAATCCCCCCGGCCCCCTTTATGAAAGGGGGAGTTCCGGGAAAGTCTGACGGCTGGTAACGACGCGGGGTGGAGCAGTGGTTCTTCCAGCAGTGGAAGAATCGGGCTCATAACCCAAGCACACACGACGCGGGGTGGAGCAGTGGCAGCTCGTCGGGCTCATAACCCGAAGGTCGTTGGTTCGAATCCAGCCCCCGCTACCATAATTAGCAGGGGTTATGATAAGTCTATCATAACCCCTTTATTACTCCTCAATGCCATCTCATAAGGAGAGATAGAATAGATACTGCGAAATCTACCTGCTGGTTACTCCCCACATACGGAATATCATAAGACAAACCTGAAAAGCATTCATTGACTGATGTGATTGTCTTTTATAGCCTATTAAATAGCCCAAATCTTGGAGAAATAAAAAATGTCGGATAATATGGAAGACCAAAATGGCCAGGAAGAGGAATTTGAAAACGGAGAGGAAAGCGAAAGCTTTGCCGAGTTGCTCGAATCTTATCAGGCGGGAATGAGTGAAAACCTGAAGGTTGGTGATAAAATCAAGGGCAAGATCATTGCCATGGATAACACCAGCGTTTTTGTCGATACCGGGACCAAAATCGACGGTGTGGCGGATAAAGCCGATTTGATGGATGACAGCGACGTGTTTCCGTATGAACAGGGCGATCAATTGGAGCTGTATGTGGTTAAAGTGGATGAAAGTGAAATTAAACTCTCAAGAGCCATCGCCGGAATCGGTGGCTTGAACATGCTCCAGGAAGCTTATAAAAGCAGGATTCCCGTAGAGGGAAAAGTTAAAGCGGTTATAAAGGGCGGGTTTCAGATTGACGTCCTTCAGCGGATTGCATTTTGTCCCATCAGTCAGATGGATGTCAAATACGTTGAAACACCCGAAGACTATCTGGGCGAAACTTACCAGTTCATGGTCAATCGGTTTGAAGATAACGGCCGGAACATTGTGCTTTCAAGGCGGGTAATCCTGGAAAAAGAGCAAAGAGAGACCCAGCAGGCGTATCTGAAGGATCTTGCTTTGGAGTCCATTGTCGAGGGAAAGGTCACCCACCTGATGCCATACGGTGCGTTTGTTGAACTGACACCCGGTCTCGAAGGAATGGTTCATATTTCCGAATTGAGCTGGTCCAGGCTTCAAAAACCGGATGAGGTTGTCAAACCCGGAGATACGGTTCAAGTTAAAGTGTTGAGTGTGGAACCGGGTAAAAAAGAAGGCCAGATGAAGATCTCCCTGTCTGCCAAACAAGCTACCGGCGATCCATGGAGTACCTTGGCGGATACCATCCATACCGGTGACCGGCTCAAGGGAAAGGTTACCCGCTGCATGGGATTCGGTGCGTTTGTGGAAGTTTCACCGGGCATCGAAGGTTTGGTGCATGTCAGTGAGATGAGCTATGTAAAACGGGTTCATCACCCGGAAGACATCGTAACCGCAGGGGAGACCGTCTGGGTGTTGGTAAAAGAAATAGATGCCGCCAATCGGAGGATTTCTTTGAGCATCAAGGATGCAGAAGGGGATCCTTGGGCGGATATTCATGATAAGTATTCCATCGGTCAAGCCGTAGAGGGTATTTTCGAGAAAAAGGAAAAGTTCGGCTATTTCGTTTCCCTGGAACCGGGTGTTACGGGCCTTGTTCCAAAGTCCAAGGTCAGCAAAACATCTGTTGCCGGTGCCGTCGACAAGTTAAAACAGGGAGACTCTATTACGGTTATTGTTGATGAGATCCAATCTGAAACCCGTCGCATTTCCCTCGGGATCACGGATGCAAAGGATGAAGAGGATTGGCAGTCTTTTTCCGGAGATTCCGAACAATCTTTCGGGTCTTTGGGAGAGCAGCTGAAAAATGCGCTTGAGAATAATAACGGCTAAAATTTTTGGCGTTTCATCATGGATGAGACAAAAAATTGACGGTTTTAATTGAATTCAAAAATCCTCTGATAGTGCCTGATTAGAATTTTTCAACCCGGTTCGGCCGAGCTCGCCGCGGGCTGAACCCTGAACGTTGAACCGCTTAACCTAGGTTTAACATAAATCCCCCCCCTTTCGTAATTCAACGAGCAATGCAGGCGGGATGCCGTCTGAGCGGCGCGACTGTGCGCCTGGAAGGCGGAAAGATTCTTCCATCCCCATAATCCAGCTATAAGATTAATGAAATCGAGTGCTTAGTGAGCATCCGGGTATTTTGGGGTAAGCAACAAATAATTGGGTATAGTCTTTGCATGATAGGTGTTGGATATTATTGCCAGCTATTGTTACACGGCGAAGAGTGACCGAGTGAATCAGTTAACGATAATTGGTGACTTTTATCGAGGGGATCCATATGGCAAAGGCAACCAAAAATAAACCAACGCCACCGGTTCGCAATTCACCCGGAATCGTATGGGACAGAGCGAACATGCGGAGTACATACGCGAATGTAATCAACGTGACCGGTGATCGCGAAGAATTTTCATTGGTATTTGGAATGAATCAGTCGTGGGGTGCGGAGCGTAATGAAGTGAAGGTTCAGATGACGGACCGAATCATCATAAATCCTTTTTCGGCAAAGCGCCTGGCCAAGCTGCTGAATGATCTGATCAAAGATTATGAATCCCGGTACGGCACGATTCATATCGAAACGAAACAGCCAACCCCGGCAGCCAACAGGAAAATAACATCAAAGGGTTCACAGGTGCCCACAGGTCACCCGTCGAAAACCGGAGGTTGATCAGGTATAAATTTGAAGAATGGGAGGCAATTGCCAATACAACAGATCCATCGATAGGCAAAACATAGCAACGATTAGCGAATTATCGGTTTGAAAAAGAAAAAAACAAATATCCTGGCGGCAGCCATCAGTCTGGTCTGTATCACCGGTAGTTTTTTTACGGGTGATGCCGGGGCTGCAGGTACCGCCGAGTTTGACGGCCTTATTGTGCCGCATCTGGAGGTGGAGGTCGGAAGCTCTGTTGCGGGTGTTCTTAAGAGCGTTTCGGTCGATCGCGGCGACATGGTAGAGAAAGGCCAGGTGCTGGCCAGAATTCGGTCCGGCGTTGAAAGAGCGACCATGGAACTCGCACGAACCCGGTCTGAGATGGAAGCAACCGTTATGGCACGGCGAAAAGAGCTGGAGTATGCACAGCGGAATGAACAGCGGGTTAGAAAACTGCATTCCCAAAGCGCGAATGGGATGAGGTTGTGACCAAGTGAATATTGGCCGAATATAAGCTTGCGGCGGCATTGGAAGCCAAACGGCAGGCTCAGATGGAACTGAAGCGAGCCTCCGAGGTGGTGGAACAGACCGTCATCCGCAGCACGGTAACCGGCATCGTCGTGGAACGATTTCTGTCCAAGGGAGAATATGTCGAGGACCAGCCGATACTGAAACTGGCCCAGATTAATCCTCTGAATGTCGATGTCATTTTACCCTTACAGATGTTCGGCGCCATCGACGCTGATATGTCGGCAACCGTGAAACCAGAGGAACCCTTGGGCGGCGAATACGAGGCGAAGGTAAAAATCGTAGACAAATTCATCGAGGCTGCAAGCGGTACCTTCAGGATTCGTCTTGAGCTTCCGAATCCGGGCTATCGTTTGCCTTTTGGGTTGAAATGCAAGGTTATTTTCCAGGATGTACCGGCTGAACCGCCGGAGGTGTTAAAGGGGGGTTGAATGTGAAGTGGATTTCCGCCCCAATGCACGATACAACGCCGCCTTAGAGATATTAAAATCATAAAGAGCGGTGTAATAATTAGTCATGGTTCTCGTGAGCAGCGTTTGTGCGATCAGTACATCCGTGGCGGTGGCGGCCTGACCTTTAAAACGCTCCTGGCTCATCCGGAGATTCTCCTTGGCCTGGTCTATGGCGGTTTTAATCGTCACGATATTGATCTCATTCTCCAGGTTTTTCAAATAAGCCTGCTTTACCTGCCGGTGGATCTGATCCAGTATCTCCGATCTTTGATGACGCGCCTGCTTCAGGCGGGACAGTTTTTCTTTTACACCGTACCGGGTCCTTCCCCATTCCCAGAAATCCCATGAAGCCATTGCGCTGACAGACCAACCTTCGGGGTCGAAAATACCTTCACCCCCATCCACATCCCAATCGGTCCCGGCTCTAAAATAGGTGCCGAGGAGGTCTATGGATGGCAAATAGTCCTTTTTCGACAGCGCCAGGTCTTTTTCCGCCTTTTGGATACTCATATCGGCAATTTCAATTTCCAGGCGGTTTTTTTCAGCCGTCTCTTGGCAATAGGCGAGTTTGCGTTCAAACGGTGTATAGGCCGTAATGTCATCCAATTCAACCTTTGCACCGACTGGCCGACGCAGCAAGATGTTAAAATCGGTAATAGCAGTTTCAAGTTTGTTTGCGGCGATAGCCGATTCCTGTTTGGCATTGGCCAGCTCGACCTGTGCCTGGAGAAAGCTGTTTAACGGGGTCATTCCCGCCATTAAATAGTTCTTTGCAACATCTCTCTGGGCGGTTATCTGCTCTACAGTCTGCCGGGCAATTACATTCAGTTTTTGGGCTTTTAGGAGATTGAAATAAGCGGCGTTGGCTTGGAAAATAATATCCTGCCGATTCACTTCTTCACTCAGTTCGGAAATATCCAGCTCTATACCGGCAATCTTGAATCGGTTGATGAGAGAAAAACCGGTGAAGATTGGTTGCTCGAAGGTGGTGGAGAACTCGTATTCGTTTTCCGAACCGGTTGCCAATCCGCCGATGCTCTCGCCCTCATCATTTCGCGTATATTGATATTGGGCACCAAGGGTCGGAAGAAAGTTGCTTCGTTGTCGATTTTTTACGGCCAGGGCCGCCTGGGTTTCCTCTTCTGCTATCTTGAGTCCGAGATTGGCTGTAATCGCGGCTTTTATGGTCTGTTCCAGGTTGAACGTTTCAGAGGGTAGATCCGTTTTTTGAAAGTCGATGCGATCCCCTATGATATCCTTGGGATCCGGTATATGGGTATTCACCATTTCCGTATTTCGGATTCGAGGTAAGTCCTCGGATTTAGCAATCGGCTCTTCTCTCGACAATGCAGGCGGTTCTTTTGGTTCTTCAGCAGCCGGCTCCCTGGGTTTGCCCACCCGAATGCGCAAACCTTTTTCTTGCCGTTTGAGAGAGTAGGCGGGCAGATAATCCGGTTTGGTATCGAGAATGACCCGAAGCTTTTCGGGGTGCCCGTAATGGCGGATCCGCTTCACCCATTTTGTATCGACCGGAACCACTTGTTCGAATTTATGAGGGCTAACCACATCGAAGAGGTCGAAAACGATCCGGGTTGGATCCTGCTTCTCGATCGATTGAACCCTGGGAATCTCACCATCGGTTTTAATGACGATATCGATCCCTTCCCGGTCATGGGTGAAGTCGATGAAAACCAGGCGGACAGACGGGGGGTCTTTGATTTCCCGAGTGATTATCTTTGATTCTTCTTTTATACCCTCCACCGTATGTTCTGGCTTTTCCTCGGGGACCGTCGAGGAGGCGGATTCGGCTTTGTCTTCTCCCTCTTTGATAATATTCACGTAACGTTCGCGGTTTCGAATGAATCCGGATTGGCTCTCGTGATATATTTCCA
>CAYSUA010000187.1:6088-10138 GCA_964433795.1 uncultured Desulfobacteraceae bacterium
GGATTCTAACCCGTGTTCCCTTTTTCAATATTCCAATGGAGGTCGCATTCGTATCAGGGGCAGACCGCACATTAAGATTGAAGGCCGTAATCTCGCCGAATTCAGGGGGTTTGGCGGTTATCACCGTTGCCATCGGGGGTGCCGGTACCGGTCGTTCGGCAGCCGACTCCATGGCTTTACCCACAGTTATGCGCAGACCATTTTTTTGTCGTTTGGATGAGTAATGGGACAGGTAATCTTGTCTGGTATCCAGAACGATCCGGAGCTTTTCGGGGTGTCCGTAATGGCGGATCCCCTGCACCCATTCCGAATTTACGGGCACCGCCTGTTCATATTTGTGGGGACTCTTCACATCAAAGAGGTCGAATACGATGCGGGCCGGGTTTTCCACCGCCATGGATTCGAACCTGCTGCTTTCACCATCCGTTTGAATGGTAATGTTGATCCCTTCCCGGCCGATGGTGAAGTCGATGGATACCAGACTGACGGATGGGGTTTCTCCGGCTTCATCAGCCAGAGGGGCAGGCGGCTGGAGTTGTTGCCCGGCCTTAACAGACTCCGGCTTGATCGACGGTTTCGGAGCTTCTTTCGGTTTCTTTTCCCCGCCCTTAACAGATTTCGCCTTGCTCGACGGTTTTTGTGCATCCTTCGATTTTTTTGAAAACTCCTTACTCGCAGGGCCTATGGAAATATGCAAACCGCTTTTTAATTGTCTGGACAGGTAGGCGGACAGATAATCCGGTTCGGTATCGAGAACGATTCGGAGCTTTTCCGGATAGCCGTAATGGCGGATCCGTTTCACCCATTTTGTATCGACCGGAACCACTTGTTCGAATTTATGAGGACTCTTTACATCAAAGAGGTCGAATACGATGCGGGCCGGGTTTTCCACCGCCAAGGATTCGAACCTGCTGATTTCACCATCCGTCTGAATGGTAATGTTGATCCCTTCCCGGCCGATGGTGAAGTCGATGGATACCAGACTGACGGATGGGGTTTCTCCGGCTTCATCAGCCGATACGGAAATCGGAAAGACAAGGAAATAGCCAAGGATAATCAGGATGACTGAAAACAAGCATCCAAAAGGTAAGGGTCCATTTTGGCATCTTCTGATCTGCTTCAATCTCTCAACCATGCCCTGCCGTCTGCAGCCGATCGATTCTCCCTTCTATGGAGCGGCCTTTATGCGGCTCAGTATATTGACTAAATATTGTAGCTGATTGGATAGGAAAATACTATATATTGTGCTTTCATCTATATTCAAACCTATGCTTTGTCAAGAAGCTTTTGAAACTCAATTAAAGAAGTTTGGACCATTATTCTATTAGATCCAATCCGTTATGCCGATATGGAATCATTGCACGACAGACTGACCTTTCATAAATACATATAATTTCAGTTCGTTAGTGGATTTAATCAATCTATCAACTTCCGATTTGGCATGTTGTACAACTCTGCCACAGTTTGGCAATAGCTCGGTATTATTTAATAATAATAGATAGTTATATATTTAATGATCGATGGCATATTATTTGCCAAACATTAATTAGGTAGAAACAGGCAGACTGAGGGCAGGTACGGGCAACCAATAATTAAAGTAAAATCGATAAGATGCGATAATTAAGAGGTATATCAATTCAAATGCCGTGCGCATATTTAAGGCCAAAGATTCATCTGTTCGTAAATCGTTTGGTTAGGGGATGATAACTGAAATGCCGAGGGGGGACCGACATACGCGCCAGGCCTTGAGTTCGTTGGATACTGGTGTACATTTCGAGCCGCTTGAACCCCGGTTGCTCCTTTCCGGAACCACCGAAGGGGTCCTTGCGGAATCCCAACTGCCGGATGAGCATCAAACCAATCAATCCGTGGTCGAGGCTCAAATCCTTACGGTCGCTGATGAAGAGATCAGCACCGCCCCGGAAAGCCTATCAATTCTCGAGCAGGACCCATCGACTTTGCCCGCCGTTTCGGATAATTTGGATGAATCATCGCTTTCAGATAATGAGGAGAACCCATCCGATCCGTTGTGGATTCCTTCAAGTGAAATGCCGACCTTCGACCTGCTGGAGGATGCTTCCAAGGATACTGAAATAGAGGCTGTCAGCTATAATGGCGACTCAGCCTCTGTAGACATTATTGAAGGGTCCGCCCCGTTTGAAGCGGTTTCCACGGCAGCAGTAACAGATGATACCGATCCTAACGCAGATTCCCTTGCCGGTTTAGATGAAACCGGCAGCACGGATGACACGGACGTTGAAGCTATATTGACCGATCCGGAGAAAGGGGTTCTGGACACAGAAGAAGCCCTTCTTGGCGAGGATGTCACGCCTGACAGCACATTCATCTTAGCAGCAGAAGAATCGGAAATCCTGTCCGATTCTGCAATATTGGCGACCGATGCCGTATCCGAACCCAACACAGTTGATGAAGGCGTGAGTTACGAACTGGTGTTCGTAAACGATGACGTGGCCGAATACGATCAGCTTACCGAAGACCTTTTAACAGAGGTGCCGGAGGGCCGTGACATCACCGTGGTGACTCTAGACAGCGGGCAGGACGGCATGGAACAGATCAGCGCGGCATTGTCCGAGTCCGAAGATATCGACGCCGTTCATTTCGTGTCCCATGGGACCGGCAGCGCGGTCAAGTTGGGGGACACCTGGCTTCGGGACACCAATCTCGATACCTATGCCGACGAGATTTCCGGGTGGGGCGATTCCCTCACCGGAGATGCGGATCTGATATTTTACGGGTGCAACTTGGCAAGCGGTGACCGGGGGCGGGACCTGCTGGAATCTTTGGGCGAGTTGACCGACGCAGATGTCGCCGCCAGCACGGACGATACGGGACACGCTCTTCTGGGAGGCGATTGGGACCTTGAATACCAGGTAGGTACCATCGACACTGCTGTGGCCTTCAGCATTGATGCGCAGCAAAACTGGCGGCACACGCTGGCTGCTGTCACACCGACTTTGTGGATTTCCACCCTCAACGACGTCACAGGCGGCGGCTCGCCCGGAATCGATACCTGGGAAGACGGAGAGGCCATTGAACTCGGTGATCCGAACCTCACTCTTGGCGCGGCCACAGATGGCACATTCTCCTCCGTCCTCGATCTTGACGACTTTGCTGCCAGTGACGCACGTCTCAATGCCATCCATTACGTCGCCAACGATATCACCGTCGGTAGTGCGACCAGCATCGACCTGTTTGCCGGCGACGTGCTCCTGTCCACGACTGAGGACGAAACCATCGGTGGTACGGCATTTAACGATGAGGACGTCTTTGTCTTCAGACCGGATACGTTCGGGGACCACTCGGCAGGAACGTTCTTCATGTTGATTGACGGCTCTGACATCGGTCTTGGTGGGGCGGGGGAACAACTGAATGGCGTTACGCTCATCGAGCAAGACACGGTGGTCGCCGGCACGACCTTCGACGCGGGAACGTTCCTCTTGTCAACTACCGATGGTTTTGCGGACATCCTCCACTATGACTTTACCTCTGTGGGAACGACCACAGCCGGCAGCAGTTCCACGTTCCTCGATCTGAGTGATATTGACATCAATGACAACTCTGTTGATGGCCTGGATCTGGTCGAGACGGACATGGACATTGGCGGCGTATCGCTCACATCCGGCCAGCTCCTGGTTTATAGCTTCGACGACGGGGACGCTGGCGACAACGCCCTGGCGATCACCAATCAGGACATTTTCGTTCTGGATATCACATCCACCGGCGCGACCTCGGCGGCAACCGCCACAATGTTCTTTGATGGCTCAGACGTTAGCTTAAACACCGCTGCAGAGGAACTCACTGCCTTGTCGCTTGTGCAAGCCACCAACGACGCACCCGTGGTGGGCGCGCCCGGCGGGGCTCTGGCCGCTACCGAACAGGTCGGCCTTTCGATCCACGGCACGGGCTTTACGGTCAGCGATGCCGATGAAGGTGGCGCAGGGGCCACCGCCACCCTAAACGTCACCGAAGGGACCATCACCGTGGCCGAAGGGGACTCGGGTGTGACCATCACGGGCGGCAACGGCACAG
>CAYSUA010000188.1:0-10130 GCA_964433795.1 uncultured Desulfobacteraceae bacterium
CAAGATCAAAAAGAGTATCGATTATCTTCTTGCCAGTGGGTGGGCCGTTTCCTTTAAACACTGGAGATCAGGCATGGATATGAAGATTCCAGACACCCGATTGGATGAAGCCGGTCGATGTGCCCAGGAGATTTTTAAGCGATGGTGGCCAAGCCGATTAGCGTAGTTCAGATGTTACCGGAATTGAATGCCGGCGGGGTTGAAAGGGGAACCCTTGAAATGGCCGCCTATCTGAGCGCTCTGGGGCATCAATCAACGGTCATTTCAGGCGGCGGTCGCATGGTGCCTGAGCTTGAGGCAAATGGCAGCCGCCATATTACATGGCCGGTTGGACGAAAATCCCCTTTTATTTTCAGATATTTTTTTCCTTTGAGGCGATTTCTTGTTAAGGAGGCCATTGATGTCCTGCATGTTCGATCCCGCGTTCCCGCATGGATTGCTTTTTGGGTCTTAAAAAGCCTGCCGGAATCGGTTCGGCCGAGATTCGTTACGACTTTTCACGGTTATTACTCCATTAACGCCTATAGCGCCGTCATGACCAAAGGGGAGCGTATCATTGCCATATCCAAAGGGGTTTTATCCCATATGGTTGAACACTACGATGTGGATGCAGACAGGGTTGCGCTCATTTACCGGGGGGTTGATGAAAAAACATTCGATCCATCCATCGTATCGAATGCTCGGGTGAATCGGCTGCTAAAGCTCTGGGAAATAGAGAATGCACCGCCGCCGATCATTGCCCTGCCTGGCCGTCTGTCCCCGTGGAAAGGCCAGGATTATTTTATCCAAAGCTTATCCCGGATCAAAGATCTTGAGTGGACCGCTCTCTGTATCGGCGATAAAGAGGAAAACCATTCTCAACTTCAGAAATTGCAGCAGATGGTATCCCGGTTAGGGCTTGAGAAACGGATTCGATTTGTCGGACACTGTGAAGATATGCCGGCTGCAATGATGTTGTCTGATGTGGTGGTCTCCGCATCTTCATCGGAACCGGAGGCGTTTGGAAGAATCGTCGTGGAAGCCCAGGCCATGGGCAAACCCGTGATTGCCACCGCTCATGGGGGTAGCCTTGAAACCGTTTTGGATGGCCAAACCGGATGGCTGGTGCCGCCCCAGGACACGGATTCCCTGTCCGACGCACTGACAAAGGCGATCCAGAACAAAACCCTCTGCCGGGAATTTGGGGTGGAAGGAAGAAAGTGGGTAATGGACAACTTTACCGTCCATCGGATGTGTGAAAAAACCCTAAAAGTATATGATCAACTATTAGACCCTTCAGGGTTACACAGGGCTGAATCAGGAAAGAGCTCATAAGTTCATGATATAGGATTTAACTTTTTGGGAATCAGGAGTCGCCGGGCATATTGAAGGAAAAAATTCTCATTATAAAGATGTCTGCACTGGGTGATCTGTTCATGGCGCTTCCCCATGTTGATGTTATTTTAACCCATCATCCGAAAGATGAGGTCTGGCTGCTGACCAGCCCCCCGTATGAGGAGCTTTTTCACCATCATCCCCGCATGAACGTAACCGTTCTCGACAGAAATGAACGATTCAGGCGCAATGGTACCTTGGGAAGGGTCCGATGGATAAGGAGACAACGGTTTTCAGTGATTTATGACCTTCAAGGCAACCGGACCAGTCGCCTACTGGTAAGGTTTTCCAATGCGAAGATAACCGTCGGCACCCAACCCCGTTCTATTTATCGCTTCCATCCGGAGCTGCCATACACCCGGGATACTCGGCAAAACGTGTTCGATCGATTGAATGATACCCTGACGGCAGCGGGCCTTCCGCGGGCGAATCCGGGCGGCACCCTGTATCCGTCTGCCGAAGATCTTGATCGGGTGTCCCGATGGAAGACTCAAAATCGGCTGGAGAAAAAAAACTACGCACTCCTGCATGCCGGAAGCAGTGCCGGATGGCAGTCGAAACGCTGGCCCAAGGAACGGTATCTTGAACTTGCAAAGATGATTGAAGACAGCGGCATCCGTTGCGTGTGGCTGGGCAGCGGGGAAGACGAAGCGGTTAATCGATATCTGTCCGGTCGCGTGGGTATCGATGCAACCGGGCAGTTCAGTTTGCTTCAATTGTATCTGATGGGTAAAGGGGCCTCGTTCGCTGTAACCAATGATTCGGGCCCCATGCATATAATAGCTGCGTCCGGAATACCGGTTTATAGTTTTTTCGGACCCACCAGCCGGGTGAGGAGTCATGCGGCGGGTCAAGGCGGGCGTACCCTATTTGCCGACGCCGATTGCAGCCCGTGCTTTACAGGAGTGTGTCCACCGGAGAAACAGCATGTATGCCTGGATACGGTGGCGCCTGAAACGGTATTTATTAAGATAAAGGCGGAGATGGAATTAAATTAAGAGGATCTCATGCCGACAATACTTTGGTGGGGAAGATCGGATCCGGAATATTCCCGTAACCGGATCATAATGAATCTGTTGTCCGGTTTGGGGTGGTCGACTCACATCTTTCATCCCCTGATCAGCGGGCTGGGTGTGATGGAATCCTATTTCCGGCGCCTTAAACGACCCGACGTGATTTGGGTGCCCTGTTTTCGGCACAGGGATATCGCATCCGCATCGTATTGGGCATCCCGATGGCAGGTGCCGCTTATCACTGATCCCCTGATCTCAGCCTATGAGAAAGAAGTATTTGAAAGAAATAAATATGGTCCGGACTCACTTAAAGGAAAAAAAAGACGGTATCGGGAAGCGGATCTATTTTCCCGGGCAGATATTGTGGTGGCAGATACGCCCGCCCATGCCGAGTATTTCAATACTGAATTGAATGTTCCTTTGGATAAATTAATGACGCTTTATGTGGGAGCCGAAACCGATCTGTTCAAACCGGTGGATGTCCCTCATCCTAAAGAACCGTATCAAATTCTTTTTTACGGGAGTTTTTTGAAGCTGCAAGGGGCAGAGACGATCGTGGCGGCCGCCAAACAGACCCGCGATCTGGGTATCACGTGGACCTTATTGGGTGAGGGAGATTTAAAATCCGGTTGTATGCAAATGGCCGCAGGATGCGATCATATCCGGTTCGAGCCCTGGATGGATTATCAGAAACTGCCCGATCGTATTTCACAAGCCCATGTTCTGTTGGGAATTTTCGGAACAAGCCTGAAAGCGGATCTTGTCATACCCAACAAGATATTTCAGGCCATGGCAATGGGGCGAGCGGTAATTACCCGGCGGTCCAAGGCTTATGCGGATACCCTGAATGAATCGGAAACCATTGGATGGGTTCCGGCAGGCGATCCCTCTGCGCTTGCTTTTCTGGTCAGAAAATGGTTTGAAGACCCTTCACATTTAATGGAACGCGGCAGAAAGACACGAAGGCTGTTCGACACGTTTTTTTGCGGACCGATACTTCAGACGGCCTTAGAAAACATTCTGGATGCAGCGCTTAATAAGCAGAGAAAGCTAAATGATAAATAAGTTAGCCCATTCTTTTGAAAAGCCGGTTATCGCCGAACGTTTGGACCGATTCTGTGTGATCACAGGGTCTCTCGTTCCCATGGGCCTGGTGATCGGCAATGTCGGTTTTGAAACCATGATCGGGCTGGTGGGGGGCGGGTGGATCATCCGATCGCTGCTCATGCAAGAGAATCCGTTAAAATTCCACACGAAACACTCGCTGTTGTTTCCCTGGTTTGCCTTGCTGGTGAGTATCGCCCTCAGTCTATTTGTAAACGGCCCGGGCAGCAAGGGGTGGGCTCACGATTTGGTGTTTATCCGATATCTCCTGTTTTTTTTGGCGTTATCGGATATCTCCCGTCGAAGACCCGTTGCCAAATTTATGGTAATGGGGCTGGCTGCCGGTGTGGGCTGGGCAGTCATAAATACCCTGTGTGCATACCTTGCGGGGTATGATCTGTTGGGCAAACCGCTTATCCGCTATACGGGAAAATTGAAGGAGGCATCCCGGATCTCCGGGATGACCGCCTATGCGGTTCCTTTTTTTCTCACCTGGGGTATTCTTGATAAAAAGCTGAGCGCCAGGATGAGAGGGCTGATTCTTTTTATCGGTTTTTTGGCGGTTTCACTACTGCTGCAAACCCATGTAAGGACCGCTATCCTATCTTCGGTGGCTGGTCTTATGTATGCGGTGGTCTATTTCATTCGAAGACGGGTATCAACCCGAATGGCTGTAGGTTCGGTTCTGATTCTGGTACTTGTTGTGGTTCTGTTTTTTAGTTTTTCTCGCATGTGGAACTTGGAGACTTTTTACGACCGGATCTATTACTGGAAGGTCACATGGGCCATGTGGCAGGAGCATCCGGTGGTGGGAGTCGGTATCTCCTCTTTTCAGGATGCTTACAAAGCCATGGCAGGGTCCGGAAAAGTCGGTGAATTTGTGGCGCCCAATGGGGTCTCCTATCACTTGCCGGAGCAAACCCATGCCCATAACGTCTTCTTCATGTTAATATCGTGTACGGGCATTTTGGGTTTCTCAGCTTTCTGCTGGCTGTTTGTTAACTGTGTCCGAATGGCCCACACCAAATTGGAAGGAATCCGAATGGGCCTGGTTTCTTTCCCCGCAGTATTTCTCACCATCGGTATGACGGGATTCAATATCTTTCACAGCTGGTATCAGGCACTCTTTTCTTTTCTTTTCGTTCTGATTGCTTGTAAGGAGACAGAAGGATTTGATGTCCGATAAAGCAGAAGATCTCTTCTATCGCATCATAAAGGCCGTTCTTCTATGGGCCTCCCTTATTCCCCGCCAGCTGCTATCATTTATAGCAAGACCTTTGGGCGGTATCTGGTATGCGGTGGACCGGCGTCATCGAGAAATTGCATTCAATAATATCAAGCGTGCCTATGGGGATGAAATCGACAACGCAAAATGCCGCGAATTGGTAAAAGCAAATTTTATTCAACTGGCCCGTGTTGCACTTGAGCTGCCTTCTCTTTTGAGGCTGAACAAGAAGAATATTATGTCATACGTGGAGTTTTCCGGGTGGGAAAATATGCTTGCAGCCGCTAAGCGACGCAAGGGGGTGTTTCTTTTTACTGCGCATCTCGGAAACTGGGAACTCATGGCGCTGGCCGGTCCGCTAATGCTTGGGCTCCCTTTCCATATTCTGGTTCGCCCCATCGATTTTAAACCGATGAATCGACTCATGGAAGAAATTCGATCACGGACGGGCAACATTATCCTCGATAAAGATAAGAGTGTCGGCAGCATTTTGGACCTGCTCAGCAAAAACCGGATTGTGGGCATCCTCCTGGATCAAAATTCATCCTGGTTTGAAGGGGTTTATGTTCCTTTTTTCGGCAGAACCGCCTGTACAAACAAGGGCCTTGCCATGTTCGCGCTTCGATATGATGTCACCGTGTTACCCGTATTTAACATTCGGCAGAAGAACGGTCGATATCGGATCTTTGTCGAGCCGCCGGTATCTCTGATCCGAACCGGGGATTTTAAAAATGATATCGTAGAAAACACGGCGCTGTTTAATCGAATTATTGAAAAATACGTGCGAATGGCCCCGGACAACTGGGCTTGGGTCCATCGGCGATGGCGGATCAAGCCGGTTCCCAAAAGAGCAAGAAAAAAAATTTTAGGAAATGTAGATCTAACGTTTACCTAGGTTCAGCGTTCAGGGTTGAAAAATCCTAATCTGGTATTATCTGAGGATTCTTGTCTTCTAGGAGTTCCACACAGGCCAGTTCCACGTCACCAACCCGGATGTCGTTGATATCCGCCTCATTTCTAAACCAGCGAACACCGACGGCCATTGGCCCCACGTTTTCAGGGCTTCCGGTAGAATAGAGTGTAACCACAGGAACATCGAGAGCAGCGGCAAGGTGGCCCGGGCCGGTATCATTGGATACCAATACGGCACACTCGGACAAGGCTTGCATTAGCGGTTCAATTTGGCTCTGAACGGATACCTCCCAGCGGGTATTCATACAGATGTCTTTTACCGTCTCTATCATAGCGGTTTCCTGGGGTCCGAGGAAAAAACGGACGGTATATCCCCTTTGCGTTAATCGACGAGCCAGTTGAAAAAAATTTTGTTCCGACCATCGTCTCGATTCTGTGGATGCACCGATATTAAGCCCGATACGCGGGCTGAGATCATCTTTTTTTTCTGAGGCCGCTTTCGGGAGTATCGGTCGCTCGGTCGCTGTCGACGGATTTATACCGAAAGTGCTGGTTACTGCACGAAGAAAGAACAGACAACGATGATCCCGTCCCCAATCGGCATTTATGGGAAGGGTGTATATCCGTTTGCGAAGAAACGATTCCTTGTATCTTCCGATGCGGGCCGGCGCACCGGAAAGGTAAGCCAGAAGTGCCGTTTCCCCAAATCCCTGAAGGTCAAAAGCAAAATCGAATCGGGTTCTTCTCAGGCGCCATATGATCCCGAAAAGCGAAAACAGAGAAGGCAAAAAAGATCTCGAGCGAATGAATCCTCTGCGGTCAATGGTTTCAATGGTGTCGACATATCCTGAATGTTCAATGATTTTTGCAAATGCCGAATCGGTAAGATAGGTAATATGACAGCTGTCGAATCGGTTTCGCAGCCATCGGACAGCCGGCAGGGTCATCACCACATCGCCCATTCCGGACCAACGAATGAGCAGAAAACGATATGATGTTTTGCTTTGCATGCTTTATCTAAGTTTGCTATTGATCATAGGGAATTTCGAATAATTTCTAAGTTACCAAAGGGAGATCGATATGGCGATTAGTCAAGAATTATTAGATATCCTAGCCTGTCCAAAGTGTAAAGGCGACATCTATTTGAACGAATCCAAGGATGGTTTAATATGCGATGCCTGCAAACTCTTATATGAAATTAAGGATGACATCCCCATCATGCTCATCGATGAGGCAAAACCGATTGAATAGCGAATTCATCTCGCCACCCTTCCATCTCCATCCGAAGGTTTTTATTTGATGAGTCATCCGCAACCACCCAACCGTGTAAAGCTGGTTATTGGGCTGTTCATGAAGAATAAAGACTTGTTTCCCACGGTATCCGCAGAGCTAGGGGAATATTTCGGCCCGGTGGATCTGATCAGTCGGTGGTATCCTTTTGATTTTACGACCTACTATGAACCTGAGATGGGGGCTTTGCTATTTCGAAGAATACTGGCATTTAAAGCCCTTATTGAGCAGAAACAACTGGCAGATATAAAAGTGACCACCAACAGCCTGGAGCAGCGGCACTCACAAGACGATAAACGGAAGATCAATATCGATCCGGGTTATATGGCCCATGAGCGCTTTGTGCTTGCCACCGGTAAGAACTTTGCCCATCGAATCTATATCGGAAAAGGTATGTATGCGGACCTGACCCTTATTTTTCAGAAGGGTGATTTTGTGACCCTGCCCTGGACGTATCCGGATTATGCGCATCAACATGTTCTTTCTTATCTCAGACAGGTCAGAAAAAAATATGTCGTCGATTTTAAAAAAGCTGCTTGAACCGATTTTGCCATGCCAGGGAGAGATGTGATTTATGATAAAAAGCATGACTGGATTTGCCAGCGCAAAGGTTGTTGAAGGCGGATTTTCCGTCACCACTGAATTGCGGACCTATAATGCCAGATATTTGGACATCGTTCTTCGAATCCCTCACTCTTTTCTGTCTCTGGAAGAGCAGATAAAGACGTTGATCTCCGATTGGATTTCCAGAGGCCGGATCGAGGTTATGATTCAGATTCGGGATGAATCTGATCCGGATTATGAAATCGAAGTCGATACCGCCAAAATGCGAGCCTATAAAAAGGGGTTGCAGGAGCTCAGAGCCGTCTTTCATGCAGAAGATCAGTTGCCGACCGACTTTTTGATGGGCTCCGCAGGCATTATCAAATTTGTTGAACCGGAAAAAAACCTTGAAGCCGTGTGGCCGGTTTTGAAACAGTGTCTTAGATCGACATTGGATGATCTCAACACCATGAAAAAAAAAGAAGGCGAATTTCTTGCGCAAGATTTTATCAGCCGACTGGGCTTTATTCAGGAGTGTTTGGAGCAAATCCGACAATCTGCAAAAGACCTTTTGCCCTACTATCAAGAGCGGCTGAAAGAGCGGATTCATGCGTTGACAAAGGGAGGGGTGGAAGTCGACCCGGCGCGAATTGCCCAGGAGGCCGCCTTCCTGGCGGATCGAAGCGATATATCGGAAGAAATTGTTCGGGTGGACAGTCATCTCAATCAATTTCGAAATATAATGGATTCCGCAGAACCGGCCGGCCGGAAGCTTAATTTTTTGCTGCAGGAGTTTAACCGCGAATTCAACACCATGGGGTCAAAGGCAGGCAATGCTCAAGTCTCCCATACCATAGTGTCAGTTAAGTCGGAACTGGAAAAGATTCGGGAACAGGTACAAAACGTGGAATGAAGTGCTCGGAGGATAAATGGAACAAAATCTATTGAATATCGGTTTTGGGAGTACGGTTGTTGCAGATCGGGTGGTTGCCATTGTATCACCAAATTCAGCGCCCATGAAACGGCTCAAGGATGAAGCCAAAAAAGACAAGCGGCTCATCGACGCGACCCATGGCCGTCGAACCCGTGCCATTATCATTATGGACAGCAATCACATCGTCTTATCCGCCATCCAGGCGGAAACCGTGTCTCAGCGATATTCGACCCTATAGTTGTAGGATTTCCGAAACGTTTATCTATGGGTTTCCATGAAGCATACAAGAAAGCTCGGTTTGAGTTCATCGGATGAGGAGACGGCAGGCAACCGGGG
The DNA here is from genome assembly GCA_964433795.1 of uncultured Desulfobacteraceae bacterium. GTDB lineage: Bacteria > Desulfobacterota > Desulfobacteria > Desulfobacterales > SURF-15 > DUZK01. Next base: position 8,732 of record CAYSUA010000188.1, read on the forward strand.
GCATCTCTTTATTCTTTCCGCACCCTCCGGCGCCGGAAAAACCACGATACGCAATGCGCTGTGCAGGCGATTTCCGGAAACAAAATACTCGGTATCTTATACGACCCGGTCTCCCCGTATCGGGGAAAAGCCCGGGCGCGACTATCATTTTATCGAGAAACCGCAATTTGAAGCCGGCATCGAAGCGGATCGATGGGCAGAGTGGGCGGAAGTTCACGGCAACTATTACGGTACGTCCGGCGAATTTATCGATCATTGGCTTGCCCGGGGGAAAGATATCCTTCTGGATATCGATGTGCAGGGAACCGCGAAGATACTGAAGCGGTATCCCCAAGCCGTGACCATTTTTATTCAACCGCCATCCATGGATGAACTTCGACATCGTATCGAATCAAGAGGAACAGACAGTCAGGCAGAAATCGAACGACGACTAAAAGAAGCTGAAAAAGAAATGATGGAGAAATCCCATTATCGGCATCTGGTCATAAATGACGATCTTCCTTCAGCCATCGACGAACTGGCCTCAATCATCAAATCTTATGAAACAGAAAGTCAATCGTAATCGTAAAGACAGATACCTTGCAGCGAATCGGTAACACAGAACATTTATACGGCATCCATGCTGTCCGTGAAGCCCTTATGGCAGGGCGAAGACGAATCCAACAGATCTACATTTCGGAAAAGCGAACATCCCGAAGAATCCGCAATCTCATCGCCCGTGCCGAATCGAGCCGTATTCCTGTTCGATATGTGTCATCAGAAACCATCCGGTCCATCCTGAAAACGGACAACCATCAGGGAATCGGGGCTGCGGTGAGTCCTTATCCTTTCGTTGATTTGAACCGGCTGCTGGCCACATTTAAAGAAGATGCCGATGCGCCGTTACTGCTTTTACTCGATCATATCGTGGATCCCCAAAATATGGGCGGGCTCATCCGGACGGCATCTTGTGTCGGGGTAAACGGAGTCATCATTCCAAAAGATCGATCCGCCCCTCCCACACCGACGGTTTCTAGAGCTTCTGCCGGAGCCTTGGAGCATATTTCCATCACCCAGGTTACCAATCTGGTCAGAACCATTAGTACTCTAAAGGAAATGGGGATTTGGATCATGGGCCTTGATCAAGGCGCGGACAATCCAATATTTTTTTCCGATGTGTCAGGTCCCATTGCGCTGGTCGTGGGCGGTGAGGAAAAAGGTATTCGTTCTCTGGTTAGGCAAAAGTGCGATATGCTGGTCTCGATCCCCCAGACCGGGCAGATCGATTCCCTGAATGCCTCTGTAGCCGGCGCGGTTGCCATGTATGAAATATACAGACAACGACAATTGACCAAAGCCAAGTGATTGGTATATTCAATTTTATATTTGCGGTTATGCAAAAACCTCAAGTCAAGCACCT